>URTW01000022.1 GCA_900550815.1 uncultured Collinsella sp. | reverse complement strand
CTCCGTTCAGTTGGAAGGAGGTGAGGTCCTATGGATATTACCACATTCTTCCTGTTCGTCGCAGCAGGCGTTGTCGCAAACTTCGTCTACAAGTGGCTTGGCGGCTGGTTCAAGGACAGCAAGCACTAAAAGAATGACCCCCCTTTTGAGAGATTGCAGCTCTCTGAGGGGGGTTGTTCTTTCTTCGTGAGTCCTATGTGTGAATTACCACATTCACTATCTTCAGTATATGCAAAATCCCGGAAAAGTCAAGCAGAACGCAGAAAATTTACAGTTCCGGCCCTGCGCACCGCGAGTTGAGCATCTCCTCGATGACCCGTAGGAAGGCCATGCCATACCGCGCGGCCTTCTTCTCGCCGACGCCGGTGATGTTCAGGAATTCGTCCATGCTCAGAGGCTTGCTCTGGACCATCTCCCGGAGGGTGGCGTCGCTGAACACCATATAAGCCGGGACGTTCTGCTTTGCAGCGAGACGCTTGCGTAGAGCGTAGAGCGCCGCCAGAAGCTTTTCGTCGGCCTCACTGAAGTCGGTGTTGGCGGCAGCACGGCGGGCAGACAGCCGCCGGGAGTTGGCCGCAGCACGCTGCTTCGCGGCAGCGGCCCGCTCTTCCACCTCCTGCGCATTCTGCTCGGCAAAGAGACAGCAGGAGCAGTTGCCGCACTTTTGGGGCGCAGCTTCCCCGAAGTATTGCAGCAGAAAGCCGCGCAGGCAGTGCTGGGTGGTGGAGTAGAAGGTCATGTACTTGAGCCGCTCCTCTGCCTTGCGGGCGGCTTCGGCCTTTACATCGGCGGGCAGACCGTTGTCGGCTTCCCGCTCCTTGTCGATAAAAAAGCGGATGGTGCGCACATCGGTGCCGGAATACAGCAGGGTGCACCGGGCAGGCTGACCGTCGCGGCCGGCACGTCCGGCCTCCTGATAATAACTTTCCAAGTCCTTGGGCATATTATAATGGATGACGAACCGCACGTTGGGCTTGTCGATGCCCATGCCAAAGGCGTTGGTGGCAACCATCACCTGGATATCGTCGTCGATAAAGGCACGCTGGCTCTGGCGGCGGGCGTCGTTGCCCATGCCGGCATGGTAGCGCCCCACACGAATGCCGCTGGGGCCCAGTGCCTCGGCAAGCTCCGCGGCCAGCGCATCGACCGTCTTGCGAGTCGAGCAATACACGATGCCGCTCTCGCTCGAATGCGCGATCACATAGTCGCGCACCCACGCGGCCTTGGCCTTGTCGCCCATCTCCTCGCAGCCAAAGTAGAGGTTCTTGCGATCGAAGCCCGTCACCACGGTCGCGGGGTTTTGCAGTCCGAGCATCTGCTGAATGTCCGCGCGCACGCGCTCAGTCGCCGTGGCGGTAAAGGCCGCCACGATGGGGCGCTGCGGCAGGGAATCGATGAACTCGCGAATCTGCAGGTAGGCGGGGCGGAAATCCTGGCCCCATTGGCTCACGCAGTGGGCCTCGTCAATAGCCACGAGCGGCACGCCAATGCCGGCGGAACCCGCGGCCTCCTGGGCAAAGGCTAAAAAGCGCGGCTCGAGCAGGCGCTCGGGCGCCACGTACATAAGCTGGTAGCGGCCCTCGCGCGCCCGCTTGAGCACGGTGTTTTGCTGGGCCGGAGTAAGACTGGAGTTGAGATAGCTGGGTCGCGCACCCGCCGCGAGCAACGCGCGGGTCTGGTCCTCCATAAGCGACAGCAGCGGACTCACCACAAAGGTAATGCCGGGCAGCATGAGCGCGGGCACCTGGTAGCAAATGGACTTGCCGGCGCCCGTGGGCATAACACCCAGCGCATCGCGACCGGCAAGGATCGCATCGACCATGCGGTCCTGCCCCGGGCGAAACGAGGTGTAGCCAAAATAGGCGCCGAGCGTGTCAAGCGCCATCTGCTGCATGCTATCGGTCATGGTTTCCTAACGTCCAAGTCATCTGCCGCCGATTATACGCCGCCACGCGGACCGGCGTCGCCCGGCTGCCGGCCACGGGCAATGCAATCCGAAGGGAACGAGCGTGGATTTTCGGACACTAGCCGAACGAGCGTGGATAATCTCCCACTTTGAGGCCGTCACCGAGCCAAAAACGGGAGATTAGCCACGCTCAGTCTGCAGATTGCAGCTTAGGGACGTTTGCAGCGTCGACCGGCCCGCCGTTCGTCAGAACGGCGGAACCAGCCCTACATGACCATAACGTAGCGGCTGCCCACGTAGTACTGCTTACCCATCAGAACCGGCTCTCCATTGGGACCGGTAAAGCTGGCACGCAGGTTGAGCAGCGGATCGTGCGGAGCAATGCCCAACTCGGCTGCCTGCTCGGTATTGGCACGAACGGCCTCGACCGTGCGGTAGCCAACCGAGACAATCGGGATTCCGCCAACACGCTCGACCTCGGCAAAAATCGACTTGTCCTCAAGATCGGCCGTCAACAGCTCACGGTAGGCGTCAAACGGCACAAAGATGTTCTCCTCAAAGATGGGCTCGCCGTCGGCCGTACGCACGCGCTTGATATGCAGCAGCAGCGCATCCTTCTGCAGGCCAAAGAACTCCATCTCGTTTTGGCGCGCCGGCACAATCTGGCGATCGACCACATGTGCACCGGCCTTCATGCCGTTGTTGGCACACAGCGCGGTAAACGTCTGCAGCGTCGAGGCGTGGAACTGGCGATTGATGTGCGGCGTGGAAACAAAGGTGCCGCGGCCCTGCTGCTTAACCAGGTAGCCATCGGAGCACAGCTCCTCGACGGCGCGGCGCACCGTGATGCGGCTCACCTCGTACTGCTCGGCTAGCTCAAGCTCGGACGGAATACGCTCCTTGGGTGCATAAACACCTTTCTCGATCGCATCCTTAATTTCGTCATAAATCTGCTGGTAAAGCGGTGCATTTTTGGGTGTAGGCATATCTCATCACTCTTATCGAAATATCGAAATAACTAATACGTATATAACGTCTAGTTTCATGTTACCTCATAATGATAAAACGATACACCCTCCCTACCAAAAAGCGACAGCTTCATTTTGGTAGGTTTTATCTGGGCAAACGAAGGCCTCCCGAAAGTAGCGAGGCTTTCGGGAGGCTCAAGCGGACAGGATTGCGCCGTGCCGGCAAAATACCAACACTCTACCTGCCGTCGTCCTGCTGCAGGCTGTCCTGCTCGCTGAGGCGCGCCTGCCTGCTGGCCATGCGCGCGGGCTTGTCGGGATCGGGTACGGCCGTGGGCATGGGCTCGTCGACATGACCGCCCCACCAGCCGCCCACAAAGTTGAGCGTGTGGAACACATTGATCACGGCGCCGGGATCAACGTCGCACACCAACTTGATAATGTCCTGGCTCTCGTAGGTCGAGACAACGGCGTGCAGCAGGTACATCTTTTCGCGGCTGTATCCGCCGATGACCTCGGCGCAGCTAATGCCGTGCTGAAAATGGTCAACATAGGCGGTCATGACCTCGTCAGCCTTGCGCGTCGTGATCTGCAGCGTCACGCGGTCGTAGCGACGATAGAAACTGTCGATGGTCTTGGTCGAAATAAACTGGAACACGATGGAGTACGCCGCGTTGTCCCAGCCAAACATAAAGCCAAAGATCGCCAGGATAAAGCAATTGAAACCAAAGATAACGCCCCAGATGGTCTTGCCCGTGTGGTTGGAGACCCACAGCGCGATAAAGTCGGTGCCACCGGTAGATGCGCCGGACTTTAGCGCGATGGCAGCGCCCAGACCCGAGACCACGCCGCCAAAAATGATTAGCATGATCTTGTCGCCCAAAAATGGAGCGAAGTGAAAGACGTTGAGGAACAGCGACGAGAGCACGACCTGCATCATCGAGAAGATGACGAAGCGTTTGCTGATGCCGCTCCAGCATAGGAGCGCCACGGGGATGTTGAGCGCGAGCATACCGAGCGAGATGTCGATGTGAACGCCGCCCAGCGAGGTAACGCGATCGAGCAGGACCGCAACGCCGGTGAGGCCGCTCGGAAGCAAGTCGGCGGGCTGAATGAACGCCTGGATCAGGAATGTCTGGAGAACGGCGGAAATCGTGACCGCCACGGCAGTAATAGCGCGGCGGACGATGGTGAGGCGGCCGAGTACGAGCACTCGGTCCGTGAGCTGATCGATGGCGTTCGCCACGTAGGCTCCTTTCGAAGGCAGATGTAGTTGTGGGGTATGTCCGCGATTGTAGCATGGAGCGTGCGGGGGCGCTTCAATTCACCCTCTCTCGACAACCAAAGCGGGACCAGCAACCCCACGACCAAAGGCCCAAATTACAAGTGAGTAGACTTTACGCGACCTGCAGAGCACACCCAAAACCGCCACCCCTGTGACCTGCGGTTTTACAAAGGAAGATATGCATTGTGCTCAGCCTGCGCCAAAAAGTCTACTCACTTAGTCCGAATCGAAGCCAAACGGATCCAAATAGATGACAAATTAAGCCAATCCGCAGCAAAAGACACGTGAACCAGTGCTTCTCGCGGCGGATTGACGCTACAAAGCGGCCAAAATGTCGGTCAGATTATCGATAACGGCATCGGCTCGCGATTGATCGAGGTTGACACCCTCGTGCGGACGCAGCGCCAGGACGCGGGCGCCGGAGCGCTTACCAGCCTCGATGCCCAAAGGCGAATCCTCGATAACCAGGCACTCGGCAGGCTCCACCCCCAGTGCCTCCATGGCACGCAGGTAGATCTCGGGGTCGGGCTTAAACGCACTGCACTCGTGACCGCTGATGGTGTAGTCCAGCACGTCGGCTATGCCGGCAATCTCCACCAGCTCGTCAATGAGCTCGCGATAGGACGAGCTCGCGATGGCACACTTCACGCCACGCTCCTGCAGCTCACGCATCACCGGCTCCGTCTGCTCGTTGAGCAGCTCGGCATACGGAACGGGATGGTCCGGGCTATAGACCTGCTTGTACTCCACGCGCAGGCGCTCGCGCAGCTCAACATCGTCAGGTACCAGCGACTTCCAAATGGCGGGCTCGTTAGACCCCGAAAGATCGGGGATCTCGTCAAAGTGAAAGCCCTTCTCTTCCATAAACGCCACGCGACGACGGTTGTAGAACCACTCGGTATCGACCAGCACGCCGTCCATGTCAAACAGCACTGCCTTGATCATACGCATCTCCTCCCACCTGCCAAAAAGGGACAGGTTTATTTTGGTAGGTTTTATCTGGGATTTACGACGCGACAGACACGCCCTCCCCAGAGCAAAAAAGGGGACGGGGCGCAAACCCCATCCCCTCTCAATCAACCCGTAAGGTCTACTTACTTGTGATTAGTAGGAAAGCTTCCACATGTAGCGGCGCATGGTCAGCGGGTGCTGACGGGCCTCGGCGATCTGGTTGCCGTACTCGCGCATAACGGCGAGGTGCAGCAGCGGGTTGAAGTAGGTGACGACGCTCGCGGGCACGGCGTCAGCCAGGCCGTAGTCCTTGGAGTCGATCAGAGCGACCTTGGCGCCCATGCGCTCAAGGAAGGTGAGGGCGCGGGCGTCCATCGGACGGGTAGCGCCATCGGACATGAAGAAGACGTAGGGCTTACCCTCGGTGGAAACCTCGAACGGGCCGTGGAAGTACTCGCCGGTGTTGTAGGCGGCGGCGTCGATCCACTGCATCTCGGTGAACAGGAAGGCGGCGTGAGAATAAGCCATCTTCTCGGAGGCACCGGAAGCCATGAAGTAGATCATCTTGTCGTCCTTGAAGTCCTCGGCGAACTTCTTGGCGAGCTTCTTGCAGTGCTGAGCGGCGTTCTCGCAGAGCTCGAAGACGTTGGTAAGGCCGGTGATCATGTCCTCGTAGTGGTCATAGCCCTCGGTCTGCTGAAGGATCTCGACAGCAAGAGCGATGGCATAGCCGGGCTTCTCGCACTTGGCAGCGAAGTTGGCGTGGAAGCCGTGAACGATAACGTGGTCGGCGTCGACGGTCAGTGCGGAGCCAGGCTTGTTGGTGAGGGAGACGACCGGGCAGTTGTGCTTCTTGGCGGTCTTGTTGGCCTCGACGGTCTCGGGCGTGGAGCCACCGAGTGAGCAGGTGATCACGAAGGTGTGCTCGTTGACCCAGGAAGGCGTGTCGTAGTTGAACTCGTTAGCGGTGAAGATCTGAACGTTCAGCTTGTCCGTGTTGTTGGCCAGGAAGTACTTGGCGGGGTAAAGGTCGGACATGGAAGCACCGCAGCCGACGAAAGCGACGCTGTGGATCTCGTGGTTGGACAGGACGTCAGCGACGATCTGCTTAGGGAGGTTAAGGTCGATCTCGTACATCTGACACATTCCTTTCGATTTTTTGCGGCGCCACATTGCCGGGCGCTCGCAGAGTTACCGTGATTTGGACCGAGTCGCCGGCCCGTTGAGGATGTGTCAAAGGAACTGTCCCTTTGACACATTTAGGGATGGGAGCCTGCCTGGGGTATGGGATGTCAGGCAGGCCCCCGGGGGAAAGCGGTTAGGCGCTTGGTCGCGACTAGGCCAGGATGCCGGCCGCGGAGAGGGCGATGCCGCCCACGATGGCGATCACGAGAAGCCAACCGGTGTTGACGTTCTTCTTGATGAGCCAGTACATAAGGCCGGTGAGGCCAAGGGAGATCATCTGGGGCATCATGCCGTCCAGGATATCCTGGATAACGACGGTGCCCTCAGCGAACTGCAGCGGGGTGGTGGCGCCGATCAGCGTGGCGATCATGCCGCCCACGGACATAAGACCCACGATGCCGCAGACATACATGAGCTTCTCCATGAGGTCGCCGCCCTGAAGCTTGCTCAGGTACTCGTGGCCGCCCTGATAGCCCTTGTTGGCTGCGAACCAAGTGATCAGCACAGAGGGTACAATGGTGATGAGCACGGCCATGATCGGGCCCATGATGGAGCCCTGCTGAGCCAGCTGAACGCCCAGACCAAAGGCGATAACGCGGATGGTGCCCTGGAAGAAGGAGTCACCGATGCCGGAAAGCGGACCCATGAGGGAGGTCTTGACCGCGTTGATCGAATCGGGATCGAAGTTCTCGGGATCCTTGGCGTACTCCTCCTCCATGGAGGCGGAGAGGCCCAGGATGAAAGCGCTCGTCTGCGGAGTGCAGTTGTAGAACGCCATGTGACGGTGGTAAGCCTCTTTCTTAGCAGCGAGCTGCTTGGGGTCGGACTCATCCGGATAGAGGCGATCGAGCGTGGGAACCATGCCGTAGAGGAAGCCCATGTTCATCTGACGCTCGTAGTTCCAAGAGGCCTGGATGGCCCAGGAGCGCCAGAAGAACTGGCTGACCTTCTTGTTCAGGGACACGTCCTTGGTTGCGGTTGCCATAGTGTGTTCCTCCTTAGTCTTCGTCGTCTTCGAGCGGATCGTAGTCGGAATCGACACCGGCGGCTGCATGGGAACCGTTGAACTTGAAGCCCATGAAGACGACAGCCAGGCACACACCGATCAGAGCGACCGCGATGACGGACAGGTTGAGGTAAGCGGCGAGCAGGAAACCGATGAACAGGAACGGAGTCATACCCTTCTTGATCATCATGGTGAGCAGCAGGGCCAAGCCGTAGGCGGTCATGATCTTGGTCGAAACGTTAAGACCAGTGGACAGCCACTCGGGAACCATGTTGACGATGGCCTGAACCAGGTCGGTGCCAACAAAGACGGCGAGGAAGATCGGCAGGAAGTACATGACGGCGTACAGACCGGAGCCGGCGCAGATGTGCATACGGTAGGCGGTCTTGAACTTTCCGTTATCGATCGCGCTATCTGCCACATGGGTGAGGGCGGCGATGATGGAACGGAACACGATGCCGAGAAGCTGACCCAGGACGGCGACCGGGATGGCGATCGTCATGGCGGTCTCGGCGGAAGCATCGGTCAGGCACGCAAAGGCAGCGGCCACGATGCCGCCCAGGACCATATCGGGCGGAACGGCAGCGCCGACCTGCACCAGGCCCATGGACACGAGCTCGACGGCGGCACCGACGGCAAGGCCGGTGGGCACATCGCCCAGCAGCAGACCGACGAGCGTAGCGCCAACGAGGGGCTGCTCGAAGTTAAGACGACCGAGCAGGCGGGAGTCCCACATGCAGAACACGCCGACGAGGCCGACGAGCACCGCACTGATGAACGTATTCATACCCTTCTCCTTTCAGTCAGGCAAAAGCCTGGTTGATTACAGCTTGGCGTCGATGTCGACGCTCTGATACGTAGGGGTCTGCTGGACGTAGAGCTTGATGCCCATGTCGAGCAGCTGGTTGACGTCGGCCTTCTGGGTGGCGTCGAGGAAGACGGAGCTGTCCTTGCCGCCGACCTGATCGGCACCGTCGTGGTTGGCGGTGGCGCCCAGGTTGATGGCGTCGAGCGTGTAGCCCTGGCAGAACTGCAGCATCTCGGCCGTGTTGCCAAAGACGAACATGACGCGCTCGCCGAGGGTGTTGAGCTTGTCCATCTTGGCGAGGGCACGCTCGACGGTGAAGACGTTCAGGCGCACGCCCTGGGGCTTGGCCAGCTTAAGAGCGCCCTTCTTGATGTCATCGTTGGCGGCAGCGTTGTCGACGACGATGATGCGCTCGGCCTGAACCTTGGTGGTCCAGGTAAAGACGACCTGGCCGTGCAGCAGACGGTAGTCAAGACGTGCGAGGACGATCTTGGCGGGACCGGAGCTGTGACGGGACGCCTTGGCCTTCTTGGCGGGAGCCACGGCAGCCTCGACCGGTGCGTTGGGGTTGGTCAGACCGGTGCGGGCCTCGTTGATGAGGGCCGCGAGCTCGGCGCCCTTGACGGGGACGGGGCTCATAGCGAGCGTCAGTGCCAACGGAATGTTGAAACCGCTGACAACCGTGAACTTCGTGCCGTTCTTGGAAAGCTCGACCATGCTGTTGTTGACCGAGCTGCCGAGCATATCGGTCAGCACATAGACGGTGTCGTCCGCGTTGAACGTGGCGATCATGGCGTCCACCTTATTGGTGATGGGCTCCTTGTCGTCACGAGCAAGCGACACGACGTGGACGTTCGACACGTCGCCGAGAACCATCTCGAGCGTGTCTTTGGCGCCTGCGGCCAGGCCGCCATGAGATGCGAGAATGATCTGATTCATCTTGCCTCCTCCTTTTCGTTATGGTCATTATAACGTCTTATACGTTGCGGATATTGCTAATTAGTATAAAGACCGCTCGCGGGTGAAAATCGACCGATGACGGGTTTAACGTAATCGAAACGTTGGGGCTGGGTGGGCCGGCGCTGGCTGGATAACCCCAGATCAGACGCCTCGCCAATCCCCTATCGCACGAAGTACCAGGGGCTTTCCTGCACGGTGGGCTCCAGCGCGATGCCGGTGCGCTCGCGGAACAGATCCATGTCCTGCGATTTCTCCGTCCACCACGCGCTGGGCTTAAAGGTCATGCTCTCAACGATATGGCCGACAAAGGCACTGTTGCGCAGCTTGGAGAAATCGGTGTTCATGATCAGGATGGACGCGAGCACCAGCACAATGCCCAGAACCTTGATTGCGCCGGCGGGCTCGGCATAGATGCCAATACCGACCAAAACGGTCGCCACGGTTTCGAACGAAGCCACGACCGGCACCTTCGACGTCTCAAGATCCATCGAAAGGCCCTGCATATAGAAGATGTACGCAAGAGCCGTCGGAATAAAGCCAAAGCCCGCGAACAGCAGAATGAGCTGCGGGGACATTGCCGCGGCCACATCGGACCACGGAGCCGAAAGCACTGCCATAAAGCATCCGCCAAAGACAAAGCCCCAAAACGTCACCGCCAGAGGATGCAGCGTCTTGGTGGCCATGCGACTAAACACAGCCAGCAGTGCACCGCAAAGTCCGGCGATCACGCCCGACACGACGCCCCAAGCCGAGAAATGGAAACCGGACAGGTCGCCGCTCGTCACCGCGAGCACGCAACCCACAATGTTAAAGACGATGGCGACGAGCTTGTTGGGGGTCACGTCCTCGCGATAAAGCACGCGGCCGAGCACGACGCCAAACACCGGCGAGGTGTAAAGCAGCACCGAGGCCGTGGACATGCCCACCTCGCCCATGCACTCGTAATAAAGCGTGTTAGCGGTGGCGAGGCCGATAATGCCAAGAAGCGCGCAGGGAACAAGCTCTTTAGGACTTGCCTTGAACAGAGCCAGGGGACCCGAGGCTTTTCCCTCACGAGCACCTCCCTGGCAACCCATGAATGCCAAGACCGGAGCCATTAAGACAGCACCCGACAACAGGCGAAAGGCCGCCATGCTCTGAGACGAAACACCCAGGGCCGATATTCCGTTAACAAAGATTCCGATGGTGCCCCACATAAGCGCGGCGATCAGCACCAGCACATAGCCCAGATTGCTTTTCTTCAACGCAGCCTCCTCGGTATTGTTTCCAATATGTTTCACACTACGTTATAGTCGTTATATACATTTTTCAAGACACAAATCGGCGAGCGGGAAAGTGATCCGTTTTCCTCCGTCCTCAGCGGATTACTTGGCGGTTGCGGTGGACTAGTTCCCAAATAGAGGCTTCAAGCCCCCAAACAGGAACTATTCACCCGCAACTTATGAGGACATCGAGCTGTTAGGCCGCTCTATCCCCTAGTAGTCGAGCTTCCACATGTAGCGGCGCGTCATGTAGTCCTTGTGCGTGACGGCAGAGAGCGCACGCATGTACACGTTGTTGAGGATCGGGGCAAAGATCAGGTGATTGAAGTACTCGCTCACGCTGTCCTTGATGTCGTTGAGGCCGAGCTCCTTGGCGTCGAGCTGATAGACGCGCTCGCCACCGTACTGGTTGACGAAGCGGATGCCGCGCTCGTCGTTGCAGCGGCTGCGGCCGACGCTGATGAGCTGGAACAGCGAGGTGCGCTTGTCCAGGATCTCGAAGGGGCCGTGGAAGAAGTCGCAGGTGTTGATGGTGCAGGAGTCGATCTGCAGCATCTCCTGCACGTTGCAGATGCTAAAGACGTAGGCGGCACCAAAGAGCGGGCCCTGGGCCATGACGTTGATGCAGGGCTTGTCGGCGTTCTGCTCGGCCCACTTGGCAGCGAGCGGACGGGTGTACTCGACGGCCTTGCGATAGATGGGGTCGACCAAGTCGAACGCGGCCATAGCGGTCTCGTACTCGGCATAGCCCTCGGTCTGCTGCGTAAGCTCCATGGCGATCATGGTCACGACGGCGGAGTTGGTGCGGCCCATGCAGGACTCGTCGACGGCCAGGCTGTCGTACTGGATCTTGTAGTCGCAGACCTCGGTGAGGCCGGACTCGTCGACATAGATGGCGATGGTGCTGGCGCCGTGGTCCTTGGCGACCTGGGCGGCGACGATGGTCTCCTTGGTGCCGCGCATGGACACGACGACGGCCAGGGTGTTCTCGTTGACGTAGGCCGGGGTGGCGTGCACGAACTCGTTGCTGGTGTAGCTGGAGCTCACGACCTGCGTGGCCTCGTGCTCCATAAAGTACTGGGCAGGATAGTTGCCGCCGTTGGATCCGCCGGCGCCAATCCACACGACGCGCTTGATGCCGCCCTTGTCTGCCTTGTCAGCCAAAACCTGGGAGACGACGTCCTTAACCTGTTCCTGAGTAGTCATCGTGCATCAGCCTTTCTTCTCGTTTGATGCTCTCGATGGCATACAAGTTACATACATGTTTTGGTTATGTCGACTAGTTGTATGCTATATTTGTCTTAGAAATTTTGCTGGTAAGGTTTTCGGTAGCTCGATACCAGCGGTTTTATTGTTGTGTTGAATACATGCTTGCTTAGATAAGCATACAAGTTAGATATAGGCTGATCGCATGAACGCTTCATCTAAAAAGAAACTGAGCCAATACGAGCGCTTGGCGGGCATGTTGCGTGACCGCATCGCCGCCGGTATCTACGCACGCGGAGACAAGCTGCCGTCCGAGATGGAACTCATGGACGAATCGGGGCTGTCGCGCAGCACCGTGCGCCATGCCCTTAAAGTGCTCGTTGATGAGGGCCTGGTGCGCACCGAGCGCGGGCGTGGCGCCTTTGTGGCCGACACGCCCGCGCTCCACGAGAACAACCTGGTGTTTTCGAGCTATACCAAGCAGGTCGAAGGCCAGGGCATGAAGCCCACCACGCGCACGGTGGACTCGGGCTTTACCATGGCGGGCGGCAGCATAGCTAAGTTCTTTGATGCCGCCGTGGGCAGCAAGCTCGTCAAACTTGTCCGCCTGCGCTACCTGGACGATGCGCCGCTGTGCCTGGAGACCACCTATCTGCCACCAAGCTTTGAGTCGCTCATCGATCGCGATATCAACGGTTCACTCTACGCGACGCTGCGCCAAGAATTCCATCGCGCGCCGGCACAGGGGCACAAGACCTTTGAGGTGTGCTATGCCTCGCAAAACGAGGCGTTTTTGCTCAACGTTGAGCGCGGGCAGGCGCTGATCCTGATCACCGACTACGTCTACGACACCGACGGCCGACCGCTCCATGTCTCCAAGCGCATCCAGCGCACCGACCGCGCCAAATACACCGAACCCATCGGCTAACCTGCCAAAATAAACCTGTCCCTAAATGGTAGGTTTGGGGAGGTCGGGGAACCAGGTTGGCTTGGGTTGGTTGGGTGTGCGCTCGGCCAGGACCAACTCCATCCAGCACATGTCGTACCAGCGGCCGAACTTTTGGGCACAGCGGTCGAAAGCACCCACCAAGCGATATCCCATATGGGCATGGAAGTCCTGGCTGTTGTGCGTCAGGTACTCATCGTCCTTGTCGTGCGGCACGGCGATGAGGGCACACATGTTGGTGATGCCCATCGCGATCAGGCACTGCTTGAGCGCGTCATGTAGTTTGCGGCCCAGCCCGCCGTGGCGCACATCACGCGCCAGGTAGATCGACGTCTCGACCGACCAGTCGTATGCCTCGCGGCTGTTAAGCGGGCTCGCATAGGCATAGCCCACCGGACGCCCGTCCAACTCCATCACCAAATACGGATAGCGCCTGAGCGTACGCTCGATGCGCCCGGCGAACTCCTCAACGCTCGGCACCTCATATTCGCAGGTAATCGCCGTCTGGCGCACATACGGCTCATAGATGGCAAGCAACGCCGACGCGTCATCGGGCGTCGCCAGGCGAATCGTCGGCTCGGACATCTCGGTCATACAACCCTTCTCCCCCAAAAGCAAAGGCCGCCCTGCGCCAAGCTCAGGCGCAGGGCGGCCCCTTGTCATTACATCAGGCTACAGGACAGCCGCCAGCGCGTCGATGTCCTCCTGCGTCGTGGCCCAGCTGGTGCAAAAACGCACCACCGTGTGGGTATCGTCGTACTTTTCCCAGTACTCGATCGCCGCATGCTCGCGAATGCGGGCCATGTCCTCGTTGGGCAGAATCACGAACTGCTGGTTGGTCGGCGTCTCCAAGAAGAACTGGTAGCCGCGCTCGTGCAGCACGCGACGCAGCGCCTGAGCGGTCTCAATCGCCTGGCGACCAATCTCAAAATACAGGCCATCGGTAAAAAGAGCCTCGAACTGCACACCCGTCAGGCGGCCCTTGGCAAGCAGCGCGCCATGCTGCTTAATACGCGGAATGGGATGCGCCGGGGCATGCATGCCGCAGAACACCACAGCCTCGCCGCAGAGCGCGCCGCACTTGGTGCCGCCGATGTAGAACACGTCGCACAGCTGCGCCAGCTCGGGCAGGGTAATGTCGCACTCATCGGCCGCCAGCGCATAGGCCAGGCGAGCACCGTCCACAAACAGCGAAATCTCGCGCTTCTGGCACACCGCGTGAATCGTCGCGAGCTCGGCCTTGGAGTACAGCGTGCCGTACTCGGTCGATAGGCTCACGTACACGGCGCCCGGGAACACCGTATGCTCGTAGCTCTCGTTTTCGTAGAACACCTGGATATAGTCCTCCAGATCCTCGGCGTGCATCTTGCCCTCGTAGCCGGGGATGGTGAGCACCTTGTGGCCGCCAAACTCGATGGCGCCCGCCTCGTGGCAGGCGACGTGGCCGGTCTCGGCAGCAACGACGCCCTCGTACGGCGCGAGCAGCATGTCGATCACCGTCGCGTTGGCCTGCGTGCCGCCCACCAGAAAAAACACGTCGGCATCGGGGGCCTGGCAGGCCTCGCGAATAAGTTGCTTGGCACGCTCGGTATGTGCATCGGTACCGTAGCCGGGCTGCGGCTCCATATTGGTGTCGACGAGCGCCTGCAGCACTGCCGGATGTGCGCCGTGGGAATAATCGTTGTTAAACGCGAGCATGGCAATCCTCTCTAGCCGGGCACGGGCCCGATGATTCAAACGGGGCTATTGTACGCCGTTGGAATAGGCAATGCGCGCGGCAAGGCACTCAAGTGCCAGTACCAGGGCAAAACCGCAGCTCACGTCACTCAAAAAATGCGCGCCGATCACGATGCGCCCAAAGGCGACGAGCGCAGCGACCACAGCTGCCGCCCAAAAGCTCACGCGGCGATGCGAAGGTATTTCCTTAAAGGCTGCCGCGGGAAGCCCGGCGAGCATAAGGCCGATCGCCGCATGCGCGGTGTGCCCGCTCGCGAACGACTTGAACCCGTCCTTGATCACGCCGGCGGCGATATAGGTCCACTTGTCGGGATTGCCGATCACCCACCACGGCTGAAAATTGAGCCCCGGCGTGACCTCGATCACGCGCATGCGCGGGCGCGACCACAGCGGCTTGACGATCACGTTGAGGATAATGGCCTGAGCGACCCACACGGCAAGTACCATCAACGCCCAGCGCGTGAGCTCGTCGGGCTCGGTCGTGCGCGTGAGGCGATAGACGACAAGGTTAGCGGCGATGACCAGCACAAACGTCAGCACCAGCTGAAACGCGATGAGCTTGCCGCCGACGCGCAGCGATCCGATAATCTCGTAGCCGACCAGACCCACGTTGATCAAAACGCCCAGCGCAGCGAGCCATTTGCTCCCCCTGGAATCGGGGCGTGCCGAGCGCCCGAGCATAACGCCCGCGATGCTCGCCGTCAGCTCAAACGGCAGCTCGCCGGCAGCCTCGATAAAGCGGCCGTACATGCTGCCGATGTTGAACAGCGCGCACGAGATCTGATAATCGAAGAAGCTGCCCACGCCCAGACAAAGGCACAGGACAACCGCGATAATGGCGACATCTTTCTTGTAGATGTATCCGAACATGCTTTCCTTTCGATGGAGCCAGAGTGCCCAAATGGGGCGTTTGCAGCGTCGATCCGTTAGTCGTCGTCGCTAGCACCTAATTGCTGCAGCAGCATGAGTGCCGCCGCCACCGGGCCGGTGCCGTCGTTGGCGTCGAGACCGCGGCCCAGGCCGCTGCCCGCGCCGGCGCCCGCCTTGTAGGGCACCGACAGCTTGCGGCTCTTGGGGAAGTTCACCGCGCCATAGCGAGTCTTTAGCTCAAAGGCCACCTTCTTGGGCACGTCGACGCCCAAAAACGTGATACGCCCACCGCTGAGCGTGACGCTCTCGAGCCCCAGGCGCTCGCCACGAATGCGGATGCGTGCGCGATTGAACAGGTTGAGTCCCGCTAACGGCAGCTCGCCATGCGCGGCCTCGGTCTCTTCCTGCACCTCGTCGATGCTCTCCAGGTCCTCGGCCGCTGCGAGCTTACGGTACACGAGCACGCGCTGGTCCACCGCCGGCAGGTACTCCTCGGACAAGAAGTAGTCGGCCGGCAGGTTAATACCCACGCTCGCCGCCTCCACGCCGGCGTCGTCATCGCCGCGCGCCTCGGCTACCGCCTGGCCCAACATCTGCGTAAACAGGTCAAAGCCCACGCTCGACAAGTTGCCGTGCTGCTCGGCTCCCATAAGCGAACCGGCGCCACGGATCTCTAGGTCGCGCATGGCGATGCGCATGCCGCTGCCCAGGTCCTGGAACTCGGAAAGTGCGGTCAGGCGCGCCGGTGCCTCCTCGGTGAGCGGCAGCTCGCCGGGGAACATAAAGTACGCGTAGGCCTGCGTGGCAGAGCGGCCCACACGGCCCTTGAGCTGGTAGAGCTGCGCCAGGCCAAGGCGCTGCGAGTCCTCGATGATCAGCGTGTTGGCCGTTGCGTTGTCGATGCCGCTCTCCACGATGGTCGTGGCGATGAGCACATCGATCTTTTTGGTCGCGAACTCAATCATCACGTCCTCGACCTCGCGCGGGCTCATCTTGCCGTGTGCCACGCCCACGCGCGCCTCGGGCGCGGCCTCATGCACGCGCGCCACGGCGTCATCGATGGTCTTAACGCGGTTGGACACGTAGTACACCTGGCCGCCGCGGCCCACCTCCAGGCGAATCGCCGCGCTCACCACATCGGGGTCGTACTCCCCCACGTGCACGATCACGGGACGACGCCCGGTCGGCGGCGTGGTGAGCAGGCTCATGTCGCGCACGCCGCGCGTGGCCAGCTGCATGGTTCGCGGAATAGGCGTTGCCGAAAGCGTGAGCACGTCAATCTGCTCGCGCAGGTTCTTGAGCTGCTCCTTGTGCTGCACGCCAAAGCGTTGTTCCTCGTCAATGATCACCAGGCCCAGGTTTTTGGGGTTCACATCGGCCGAAAGCAGGCGGTGCGTGCCGATAAGCACGTCAATCGTGCCCTCGGCGAACGCCTTGAGTGCGCGCTTTTGCTGCGCCGGTGTGCGGAAGCGGCTGAGCACCTCGACCTCAAGGCCAAACGGAGCAAAGCGCTCAAAGAACGTCTCGTAGTGCTGCTGGGCCAGAATGGTCGTGGGGCAGAGCACCATGACTTGGCGGCCGGAGTCCACGCACTTAAACGCCGCGCGCAGGGCAACCTCGGTCTTGCCAAAACCTACGTCGCCACACAGCAGGCGGTCCATGGGCTTGGGCGCCTCCATATCGGCCTTACTGTCGG
>URTW01000021.1 GCA_900550815.1 uncultured Collinsella sp. | reverse complement strand
CAGATCTTCATCTCCGAGAACGGCATGGGCTACAAGGACCCCTACAAGGACGGTTTTGTGGACGACCAGCCGCGCATCGACTACATCGAGCAGCACCTGCGTTGGCTGCTCAAGGCCATGGAGGTGGGCGTCAACGTGGGCGGCTACTTCCTGTGGAGCCTGCAGGATCAGTTCTCCTGGACCAATGGCTACAACAAGCGTTACGGCTTCTTTTACGTTGACTTTGAAACCCAGAAGCGCACGCCCAAGGCAAGCGCCTACTGGTACAAGCACGTGGCGCAGACCCGTCGTCTGGACTAGTGGCTGGCGGGGTTGCCCGCTCACACAACCTGTCCCCATTTCTCAGCCGGGGGCGGCACGTCACACGGCGCGCCGCCCCCGGTCTTTTTGTTTTTGGGCTGGTCGGGAGCCGTTTGTCTCGATCTGTAACATCTAGCCGAGTTTTTTGGTCCTAGCTGTTACAGATTGAGACGAACAGGATTGCTCTTTCCGAAGAATCTAAATCTGTAACACGTAGCCCGCTTTTGACCGTCTACCTGTTACAAATCGAGACAAACGGAGTAGGACCTAACCCCGTATGTCCCTAACAGTCGAGCGTTCGACCAGCGTACTCGGCACATGAATCGCCTCGATAGACGAGCTCTCTCCAATCGCCGCCTCAAACGCAAGCTTACCGACACCGCGCAAATCAAATCGCAGCGTCGTCAGTCGATTGTGAGGAACAAGTCCCTCGAGTGCGTCGTCGATACCAACCACGCTCACGTCGTCGGGCACGGACAGGCCCGCGTTCTCGAGCGCGGCGATAACGCCCAGCGCCATCTGGTCATTTGCCGCAAGCACGGCAGTCGGCGCCTGCGACCCGCCGGCAAGCACCTCGGCCGCAATCCGCTCGCCCATGGCGTACCCACTGTCCGCACTCCAATCGCCACGCAGCATCGGAGCGGCATCGACATGAGCACGACCCAGCGTATCGCGCCAACCGGCCTCACGAAAACGCGAGGAAATCGAGTTTTCCGGACCCGCCACAAACCGCATATTCGAGTGACCATGTTCCAGCAGATAATTGGTCAACAGCTCGCACGAACCATACTGGTCGGAGTCGATCGTCGTGCAGCGCGGATGCGCATACATGGACAGGATGACCGTTCGCACTCCCGGCTGGGGAACAAACTCCTCAAAATCGGGAGCCATGCGGTTCATGTTGAGAATCATGCCGTCGACGGGTCGCTCGACCATGCGGCGCGAGGCATCGGCAAGTGCATAGGGCTTGTCGCCGCCCATCTCGATCATAGTGACGGCAAAATCGTGCTCGCGCGCCGCTTGCATGATACCCTCGAGCGTCGCCAGGTTACCGACACGTGTGATGTTGTACATGCACAGGCCAATAGAACGATACGACCCGCCGCGCAACGCCGCTCCAGCAAAATTGGGACGAAAGCCCAGCTCTTCCATGGCGGCCAGCACACGCTTGCGCGTCTTTTCCGTCACGTTGGGCATACCGTTGACCACGCGAGACACAGTCTGGCGGCTCACGCCAGCGAGCGCCGCAACCTCTGCCGCGCTCGCCGAACGACCATTCCTTGTCTGCTGATCCATGCCTTCCACGCTAACCTGCTTCCCAACTATTCCCCGCGCCCATGGCGCATCGTACATACATTGATAACGTGCTCATGATACCCGAGCCATATACCACAACATGAAAACTTCTGTCAATCAAAACCGCTTACCGAACAAATACAACCGTTCGCGGCTGTTTGAAGTTGTTTTGTTTCTATACATCCCAGCCGGATGTTAACGTGCTCATTGTCAAATGTTCACGTGCTCATTTTGGTTCTAATCATTTTAAGATAGTGTTTATCGGGCTTTTTCACCGCTGAACGCTAACCAGGGAGCCTCCTGAGCGCAAACGCACAATATCGAACAGCGAGACGAGAGGGTGTATGCATATGTCTTTGCTAAACCGCGTACAGCAGCTGCCGAAGGGCTTTGTTTGGGGCGCCGCAACCGCCGCGTACCAAACGGAAGGTTCCACGAAGGTGGCAGGCAAGGGTAAGACCATGTGGGACGATTACCTTGTCGCCCAGGGTCGCTTTTTGCCCGACCCGGCCAGTGATTTCTACAACCGCTACGAGGAGGATATCCGCCTTTCTGCCGAGCATGGACTCAACGCCATTCGTGTGTCCATCGCCTGGACCCGCATCTTCCCCAACGGCGACGATGCCGAACCCCTCGCCGAGGGCGTTAAGCACTACCACGAGCTGTTCGCCTGCTGCAAAAAGTATGGCGTCGAGCCCTATGTGTCCCTGCATCACTTTGACTCCCCCGCCGCCCTGTTCAACCAGGGCGACTGGCTCAACCGCAAGACCGTCGACGCCTATGTGCGCTATGCCGAGTTCTGCTTCCGCGAGTTCCGCGAGGTCAAGAATTGGTTCACCATCAACGAGCTCATCAGCCTCTCGCACTCCCAATACATCCAAGGCAACTTCCCGCCCAACCATCACTTTGATGTGACGAGCGGCATCCAGAGCCAGCACAACGAGCTCGTTGCCCACGCCCGCGCCGTCAACCTGTATAAGGATCTTGACGAGACCGAGCACCTGGGCGGACGCATTGGCATGGTCAACGTCCTGACGCCGGCATATCCTGCCACCGACTCGCCCGCCGACCAGCACGCCGCCGACCTGTACAACGCCTTCTACACCGACTTCATCATGGACGGCGCCTTCCTGGGTCACTACTCCGCGCGCACCCTCTCACTCATCAACGAGATTCTGCGTGCCAACAACGCCACACTTACGGTTGAGGACAGCGACATGGAGGAGCTCGCCAAGGCGGCGCCCCGCAACGATATGTTCGGCCTCAACTACTATCAGTCGGCGTTTATCGCCGCCTACGATGGCGAGTCAACCAACAGCTTTAACGGCACCGGAGACAAGGGCACCTCGTGCTTTAAGTTTAAGGGCGTCGGGCAGCAGGTCGATATGCCGGGTATCCCCACCACCGACTGGGATTGGCTCATCTACCCGCAAGGCCTCTACGACACGCTCAAGCACATCAGCGCCACCTATCCCAACCTCCCCGTCATCTATATCACCGAAAACGGCCTGGGCCACAAGGACCCCGAGCCCGACGCAAACGGCATCGTCGCCGATCCCGAGCGCATCGACTTTGTCGACCAGCACATGGAGAAGGTGCTCCAGGCGCGCGCCGAGGGCGTCGACGTCCAGGGCTACTTTATCTGGAGCCTGCAGGACCAGTTCTCGTGGGCCAATGGCTATAACAAGCGCTACGGCCTGTTCTACATCGACTTCGACACGCAAAAACGCTACATCAAGCAGTCGGCACTCTGGTACAAGGAGCTCGCCGACACTATGGCGGACGCGCAGTAGCGCATCGCCTCGCTTTCCCCCGAGAAGGGAGCGGCCCTATGCGATACAAACCCAGCCGCTCCCCTCTCTCCCCCTGGGACCGGCCCCGCCTGCACCCGGGCTTTTAGCAAGCGGGAGACCATATAGGTTTTCAACGTCCATGCCATTAAGATTTCATGCAAAGAGGAGCGTGAACTATGGAATCGATCGTTAAGTTCTTGGAGAAAGGTCAGCCGTACTTCGACAAGGTCTCTAAGAACATCTACCTTCAGGCCATTAAAGACGGCTTTTTGGCAGCAATGCCCATTATCCTGTCTTCTTCTGTCTTCCTGCTTATTTCGACCCTGCCGGGCGTTGTCGCCACGGTCGGCGGCTTTACGCTGCCCGACTGGTGGAACGTCGACGTCGTGAACTTCTGCAACAAGGTTTACAACTTCACGATGGGCGTCGTGGGCATCATGGTCGCCGGCACCACCGCAAGCGCGCTGACCGGCTCCAAGAACCGCCGCATGCCTGCCGGCAAGGCCATCAACGCCACGAGCACCATGGTCGCCGCCATGTGCGCTATGCTCATCTTGGCCGTTACCCAGACGAGTGCCAAGATCGACGGCGCCGATGTCTCGGTGTTCTTTACCGACAACATGGGCACCAAGGGCCGGCTGAGCTCCTTTGTCGCCGCATTTGCCACGGTCAACATCTATGCCTTCTGCATTAAGCGAGACATCACCATCAAGCTGCCCAAAGAAGTCCCCGGCGCCATCGCCCAGAACTTCCGCGACATCTTCGCCTTCAGCTTCTCCATCCTGTTTGTCGCCGTCATCGACGTTATCTGCCGCACCTGCTTGGCCGTCCCGTTTGCCAACGTCATCTCCACGCTGGTGAGCCCGCTGTTCGCCGCTGCCGATTCCTACGCCGGCCTCGCCCTCATCTGGTTCATGATCCCGCTGTTCTGGTTCATGGGCATCCACGGCCCCTCGGTCGTTAAGCCTGCCCTCAACGCCGCGCTGTTTGGCAACATCACCACCAACCTCGCCACGCTGCAGGCCGGCGGTCACCCCGCCCTCGCCCTGACCGAAAACTTCGGTAACTACATCGGCGAACTCGGCGGCACCGGCGCCACGTTCATTGTCCCGATCATCTTCCTGCTCTTTATGCGCTCCAAGCAGCTCAAGGCCGTCGGCAAAGCCTCTGTCGTGCCCGTGATGTTCGCCGTCAACGAGCCGCTGCTGTTCGCCGCGCCCATCATCCTCAACCCGTACTTCCTGATCCCGTTCCTGTTTGCCCCCGTGGCCAACGTCCTCATTGGTAAGTTCTTCATCGACTTTTTGGGCATGAACGGCTTTATCTATGCCATGCCGTGGGCACTCCCCGGACCGATCGGCACCTTCATCGACACCAACTTCCAGCCGATCTCTCTGGTCCTGGTTGTCGTCCTGCTGGTCGTTGACTTCTTGATCTACTACCCGTTCTGCAAGGCCTACGACAACGTCCTGTGCAAGCAGGAGGCCGAGACCCTGGCCGAAGAAGAAGCCGAGGAGACCAAGGCCGTCAAGACCGCTGCCGCCCCCGCCGTTGAGGCTCCTGTTGTCGAGACCGCTTCTGCCACTGAGGCCTCCGCAGCTCCGTCCGCCCTTAAGGGCAAGGATCTGAGGGTTCTGGTTCTGTGCGCTGGCGCCGGCACCTCTGCACTGCTCGCCAACGCGCTTAAGGAAGGCGCCGACGAGCTGGGCATCGACATTACCGCCAACGCCGGTGCCTACGGCAGCCACTACGCCATCATGGACCAGTACAACGTCATCGTCCTGGCTCCGCAGGTTCGCACCTATTACAACGAGATGAAGGCCGACACCGACCGCCTGGGCATCACGCTGCTGTCGCCCAAGGGCAAACAGTACATCGACCTCACTAAGGATCCCAAGGGTGCCGTCGCCTGGATCGAGGAAAACCTCGAGGCATAAGACGCTGACACCACCTGCCGCTCGCAGACAATAAATGGCCCGTGCATCGATGTGTGATGCGCGGGCCATTTTGTTTAGACCGCACCCGTCCTCCTGTTCATCTCAATCTGTAACATCTAGCCGAGTTTTTCGGTCCTAGCTGTTACAGATCGAGATGAACGCACAGGCCAAGCCGAAAATCTCAATCTGTAACATGTAGACCACTTTTGACCGTCTAGTTGTTACAGATCGAGACAAACGGAATAGGCCGAGCACGTCTACGCCCGCAAGTCCTTTACGCTGGAACGCTCGACCAACACGCCCGAGACGAGCGTACGGCTTCTGGAGCTCGGAGCTTCCAGACCCGCGACGACCTCGTTGAGCGCACGGACGCCCAGCTCGCGGTGGCGAAACTTCACCGACGTCAGAATCGAGTTGGGAATCGTCTTATAGAGCTCATCGTCGAAGCCGATCACGGACACATCATTGGGCACACTGAGCCCTTTGTCACGTAGAGCCATCATCACGCCGTTTGCCATGCAGTCGTTAGCAGCGAGGACCGCCGTGCAATCGGGCTTATCGGCAAGCACAAGGCCCGCGGCATAGCCACTATCCGCATTCCAATCGCCTTGCAGAGGCTCGGGCGGCTCAATGCCACGCGCCTCGAGTGCCGCACGCCAACCTTTCATACGGCACTGGCTCGACAGCGACTCTTGCTTACCAGAGACGAAGTACACGTTCTTGTGCCCGTGGTCCAAAAAGTATTCGCACGCCATGCGCGCGCCGCCCTCTTGGTCGTCGCTGACGGTGGAGCAGGTAGGATGCTCCATCGGCGTAATAATCACCGTCTTGAGGTCTTTCGGCGCCTCAAAGGTATCAAAGTCATCGACCATCTGACGCAGGTTGAAGATCATGCCATCAACAGGCAGCTGCGACATCCTGCGTGCCGCATCGGCAAGGGTCATTTTCTCCCCTGTGCGCTTCTTAATCATCGTGAGCGCAAAGCCGCGTTCCTCGGCGGCATCGGCGATACCGTCAATCATGTCCACGGCACCACCCGACAAGTGAAACAGCACGATGCCGATGCACCCGTAACGGCCCAACTTGAGCGAACGCGCGGCAAAGTTAGTTCGAAACCCGAGCGCCTCCATGGCCGCATGGACCCTATCGCGTGTCGACTCTCGCACGCTATTGGGCTCGTTGATCACACGCGAAACCGTCTTGAGAGAAACACCCGCGGCAATCGCCACATCGTTCATCGAGACGTTTTTCTTGTCCATCGTTGCCACTGCTTCTCCAGTCGGTTTTACATCGTTTGTTTTTGCGTTCTAGCATACACTACCTGCCTGACTGATAAATCAGCCGTTTATCGGACGATATCGACCGTTCACCTGTAAATCCTTGTTGCTCTTCCAAAAATGTCTTACGTTGTCATTAACGAAATGACAACGTTGTCATTAACGAAATGACAACGTTGTCATTTCGCAATGCCTTCCTTAAGCAGGAAGGTTTCCGGGCAATCCTGACCATCCATCGACGACCAGTTCCATCCACATGCATCGCGCATCAAGTAGCAAAGGAGCTTTATGGACGCCATCGTAAAGATGCTCGAAAAGCATCAGCCGTTCTTTGAGAAGATCTCGAGGAACATCTACCTCCAGGCTATTAAGGACGGATTCCTTGGGTGCATGCCCATTGTCCTCACCTCTTCGATCTTTCTGCTCATTGCCACCCTTCCCGGCGTAGTCGGCATCACGCTGCCCCAGCCGCTCATCGACTGGTGCAACAAGCTGTACAACTTCACCATGGGTGTCATGGGCATCATGGTTGCCGGCACCACTGCCAAGAACTTCACGGCATCCATGAACCGTCGCATGCCCGCCGGCAAGGTGCTCAACGACGGCTCCACCATGGTGGCCGCCCAGTGCAGCATGCTGCTGCTCGCAGTCACGCAGTTCACCACCAAGTTCAACGGCTCCGAGCTTTCGGTCTTCGATTGCACCAGCATGGGCACGCGCGGTCTGTTCGCGGCCTATATCGCCGCGATCATCACCGTGTGGATCTACAAATTCTGTGTCTCGCGCGATCTGACCATTAAGCTGCCCAAAGAGGTTCCGGGGGCCATCGCTCAGAACTTCCGCGACATCATCCCCTTTGGCGGCGCCGTCATCATCTGCGGCATCATCGATGTCGTCGTGCGCAACCTCATGGGCGTTCCGTTCTCCGAGCTGCTTATCAAACTGCTCTCCCCGCTCTTTACTGCTGCAGAAACCTATCCTGGCCTTATCCTTATCCAGGCAGCCACCGCGTTCTTCTGGTTCATCGGCGTCCACGGCCCCTCGATCGTCCAGCCGGGCATCGACCCCATCCGTCTTGCCAACCAGGCCGAGAACCTGCAGGTTCTGCTGGCCGGTGGCCACCCCGCCCACTCCCTCACCTTTAACATGTCGCTCGTGGGTGAGTTCGGCGGCACCGGCGCCACGTTCATCGTGCCGCTTCTGCTGATTCTCTTTATGAAGTCCAAGCAGCTCAAAGCCGTCGGTAAGGCCTCGATTGTTCCTGTTGCCTTCGCCGTCAACGAACCGCTGCTCTTTGGCGCGCCGATGATCCTTAACCCCTACATGCTCGTCCCCTTTGTTGCCGCCGGCTGCGTCAACGTAAGCGTTGCCAAGTTCTTTATCGATAACGTGGGCATGAACGGCTTCTCCTTCGTGGTGCCTTGGGCCACCCCCGCCCCCATCGGCATCTTCATCACCACGAACTTCCAGCTTATTGCCCTGGTATTTGTCGCGATCATCATCTTGCTGGACGCCATCATCTACCTGCCGTTCTTGAAGGCATACGATAAGCTGCTCTGCGACCAGGAGGCCGAGCGCGCCGCCGAGCTGGGTCTCGAGTCCAATGGTGACGCTGCCATCGCCGCCAACGCCTCTGCGCCCGCTGTCGAGCAAACTACCGCTTCCGTCGAGACGACCGTTGCCGCCGCCGACATCAAGCCTGTCGCCGAACAGCCCGAGCCCGCCTCCGACACATCCGCTAAGAAGGATGTCGACGGTCTGAAGGTCCTCGTCCTGTGCGCCGGCGCCGGCACCTCTGCCATGCTTGCCAACGCCATCAAGGAAGGTGCTGCGCAGACCGGAGAGAACATCGCTTCCTCCGCAGGCGCCTATGGCCAGCACACTGCCATCATGGATCAGTACGACGTTATCGTGCTTGCCCCGCAGGTCCGTAGCTACTACAACGACATGAAGGCCGACACCGATCGCCTGGGCATTAAGCTGCTCGCCCCGCGCGGCAAGGAATATATCGACCTTACCCGCGACCCCGCTGGCGCCATTAAGTGGCTCCGCGAGAACCTCGATTAGTTTTCTCCCTCTGTTGGTGCCCGGATCCCCAGTTCGGGCACCTCTCCCTATTCGTATCCCACAGAAAGGATGACTCATGACCAACCCCATGCAGTTCCCCGACGGCTTTGTCTTTGGCGGCGCCACCGCTGCTTACCAGGTTGAGGGCGAGACCCGTACGCACGGCAAGGGCAAAGTGCCCTGGGACGATTTCCTGGCAGCCCAGGGTCGCTTCTCCCCCGATCCCGCAAGCGATTTCTACAACAAGTACCCGGTCGATATCGACCTGTGCCAGCGTTTTGGCATCAACGGTATCCGTGTCTCCATCGCTTGGAGCCGTATCTTCCCCAGTGGCACCGGCGAGATTAACCCCGAGGGCGTCGCTTTCTATCACGAGCTTTTCGCCACCTGCAACAAAGCTGGCGTTATCCCCTATGTCACGCTCGATCACTTCGATACGCCCGAGGCCTTTTACCAGAACGGCGGCGAGGGATTCCTGACGCGCACGACGATCGACGCCTTTGTCGAGTACGCCAAGTTCTGCTTTGCCGAGTTCACCGAGGTCAAGCACTGGTTCACGTTTAACGAGATTCCCGCAACCGCCGAGGGCAGCTTTATCGTCGGCAACTGGCCGCACGGCGAGAAGTACCGCCTGGACAAGGCCTTCCAGCTCATGCACAACATGATGGTGGCCCACGCCAAGGCTGTCGTCGCCTTCCATGAGGGCGGCTTTGAGGGCGAGATCGGCATTGTTCAGAACCTGGAGCCCAAGTATCCCCTCGATCCCAACAGCGCTGCCGCCTGCGAGGCAGCTCGCATGGCCGACGTCTTCAACAACCGCTGGGTACTCGACGCCACTTTCCGCGGCCACTATGCAGCCGACACCATGGAAGCCGCAACCAAGCTGGCCCATATCGCCGGCGGCGCGCTCGACGTCCGCGACGAGGACATCGCCGCGCTGACCGCCGCGCTCCCCTACAACGATTGCTTGGGCGTCAACACGTACAAGTGCCAGTTCCTGCGTGCCGCCGAGGGCGAAAACGACATCAACCACAATGGCACCGGCGACAAGGGCTCCTCGCGCTGGTTCCTCAAGGGCGTGGGCGAGTCATGCGTGCGCGAAGGCGTACCCACCACCGATTGGGACTGGATTATCTATCCCGAGGGCCTCTACGACCTGCTGCTGCGCATTAAGAACGATTACCCCAACTACAAGAAGATTTACATCACCGAGAACGGCATGGGCTATAAGGACGACTTCGAGGATAGCTTTATCGATGACGCCCCTCGTATCGACTACATGCGTCAGCATCTCGCGTGGATCCTCAAGGCAATCGACGGCGGCGTAAACGTCGACGGTTACTTTGTGTGGTCGCTGCAGGACCAGTTCTCCTGGACCAACGGCTACAACAAGCGCTATGGCCTGTTCTACATCGACTTTGAGACCCAGAAGCGCTATCCCAAGGCGAGCGCGTACTGGTACAAGAACGTCTCGGAGACCGGCCTGCTCATGGCCTAGTTTCAGCCACATACCCCTTGTCGGCCGCATGCGAATCCCCCACGGGTTCGCATGCGGCCTATTTTTTTGCTCGGCCCGTGCAGGCCGTTTGTCTCGATTTGTAACATCTAGCAGGGATTTTCAATCCTAACTGTTATAGATTTAGACGAACGGGCGACCAGGGCTGAAAGATCTCAATCTGTAACACGTAGCCCACTTTCGACCGTCTAACTGTTACAGATCGAGACAAACGAACGGTCCGAACTTGAAGATCTCAATCTGTAACACGTAGCCGAGTTTTTCGATCCCAACTGTTACAGATTGAGACGATTCGACGGTACCGGTCGCTTGGACACGCCGTGGTACAATTATGCCACGACGCAAAGGAGGTACCCATGTCCGCTTGTGTGCCCGTCCGAGACATGAAGGACACTGCCACATTCACCGCACTTGTTGAGTCTGAGCGCGACGTTACCGTTACCAAGAACGGCTACGAGGCCATGCACTGCATCAGCAGCGACCAGTATCGCCTCATGCAAGAAGAAATCGCCAAGGCAAAACTGCTGTCTCGTATGATGTTGGCAGAAGACGAAATATCGCAAGGCGACTATAGCGACTACGACTCCTTCGCGACCGCGATACGAGACAAATATGACCTATAACGTCGTCATACTCAAAAGCGCGCGATATGAGTACGAGAGTATCGTCGGATACCTTGCCCAGATTCTCAAGAATCCGCGCGCAGCAGGCAATTTTGTCGCTGAGTTTGAATATCAGCTTGATCTGCTTCGCGAGCAGCCACTCCTACGTCCCCTCTCGCACATGCAAGAGTTGGCGGCACGTAATTACCGATCGTTTCCCGTCAACAACTACGTGTGTCTTTACAAGTTTGAGCACGAAACGATCTATATCGCCCACGTCTTTCATCAGTCACAGGACTACGCCCGCCTGGTCTAACCCACAAGCTGAATACTTGGCCCGAGCACATTTGCGCGTCAACGTGAAGCGGTAATCCCCGAGCCAGCAGGGGCAGAAGTATCGCCTGCAGTGTTAGCTAGCAAATGACCTGCGTGTGCTCCTCGATGGCGGAGCGATCCGCGGCGGCGATGCCCGGTTCGCACACCACGGCGTCCAAGCTGTCCAGGCGGCAGAAGGTGTAGAAGTCGCGCTTGCCAATCTTGCTGGAGTCGGCGGTCAGATAGCGCGAGTCGGCCTTGCTAAGGGCGAGCTGCTGGATACGACCCTCATCCATATTGGACGTAGACACGTCGCCATCCAGAATGCCGTTGGCGCCGATAAACGCTGCATCGATGCCCAGCGCACGCAGGGTATCCTCGGCCGTTGGTCCCACAAAAGCGGCGGTGCGGCGACGGTACATACCGCCCACGAGGCACAGGTCGCAGTCTTCGCGTGCCTCGAGCAGGCTAAAGGCCGAAAGCGAATTGGTCACATAGATGGAAGGCAGCTTGTCGGTGACTCGGAGAGCGCCAATGCGATCTCACGACGGCTGCGCTCATTGTCTCAATTAGCTACTCAACGAAATACGGCCCCGCAGCTCAATAAGCTGCGGGGCCGTACCATACACCGACGGATCAACGACGAAGTGCATCTACTATTTGGCCAGCTCCTGAACGATCCAGTCAATTGCACCTTCGGGATCGTTGGTAAGGTCAATATACTGCTTGCCCCTTGTGGTGAGCAGTTTAATTCCAAGGCGATCGGTATCGGCCTTCATAGCGTCATAGTACATGCGTGCCTGGGGCGCCAGAACAATCACGTTGTACTGATTCATCGTCTCATAGTGGCTTCCGTACGCACCGGACTGAGAAACCAGATCGATACCCTTAGCAGCGGCACCTTCGCGAAGAGCATTTGCCAAGAGAGTCGAGGTGCCGGCACCCTGGCAAAGCACAAGCACGCGGATCTGCTCCGCCTTGTCCTTTACCGCCTCGAGAGCTTTTGCGACATTTTCCTGTGCGGCAATAGCATCTGCATCCGAGGTTCCTGCAGTCTCCTTTGCAGACTCTTCCAAACAAAGCTGATGGTCATACGCCTTGCAGAACGGATAGTAAATCACAAAGTCAACGACCAACAGCACTGCCATCAATACGAGAGAACGCAGATCGAGACCCGTGGTGAGGAACGCACCAATTGGGCCGGGAAGCGCCCACGGCATGGTATACATGGGGGCGTTCATTCCAATTACGACAATGATAAACTTACCGTTTATGGCGTTGACCATAGGAGCCGCTAGGAAGGGCACGAACATATAGGGATTGAGAACGATCGGCATACCGAAGAGAACGGGCTCGTTAACTCCAAAAATCACCGGGATAATCGATGCCTTGCCCATGGCTTTAAGCTGCTTGGAGCGCATAAACATGATCAGGATAATAGGAACGATGAACGTGCAGCCAGAACCGCCCAGACCGCCGATGAAGCTTGTAAAGTCCTGCGTGAGAGCAATTGACGGGTGTCCACCTGCTTGGAAAACCTCAAGATTGGTAACGGTATTGCCGTAGAGCGCAGCATTGATCGGACTCATGACAACCGAAGCACCGTGGATACCCATAAATTGGAAAAGCGCGACCGCGCCTTCGATAAGCGCCATGCCAGGATAGGTGTCGACCGCGGAGAACAGCGGCGAGATGAGAGCGGATACCAAATTGGCGAACGGCACAGCAAGCAGCTTGCGGCTCGCAAGATCGATAAAAGCGCACGCAAGGATCGAAAACCCAAATGCAAAGATATCGCGAAAACTCTGCGCAATAGAGCCAGGGACCTCTTTGGGAAGCTTGATCGTCACATTATGGCTAATGCACACCTTATAGATATTAACGGTCAAGAATGCGGCTACGAACGCAGCGAGAAAACCCTTGGTTCCCATATAGCCGGTTTCAAAAACAGATGTATCTGCTCCGCCAATCGAGACAACATCGTTTGTCACCGATAGCAAGAGCATGCCGCACATGGCACAAACCATGCACGAGGTGGGGTTGAGAGATTTACCCGAAGGCATGCGACGGTTCATCGACATGGCAAGTGAGCTCGCCGTGGTGCCGGCCACCATAATGCCAAGAAGTCCCATGGTATATGCATAGATTTTATTGAAGAAATCCAGCACCTCAGACGGAAGCGCGATGCCTACATAGGCAGGGAGCGTCGAAAGAAGAAGGAACAGGCTCGAGAACAGCACAATTGGCATATTCGAGAGAAAGCCATCCTTAATCGCCACCAGATAAATGTTCCTCGAGATTTTGTCGAAGAGGGGCTGGTGTTTTTCAAGGAATTTGACGATAGCGTCCATAACACATCCTTTCATGATTCCCGGGCACACAACGATTTATCCGGACTCAACCGTCGTCGTCCCCGTTTGTATCCACTTATGTAAGTGAATACGTTCTTGTGCGAAATGTAATATCATTTGCGCGATTTGTCATAACCAATTCTTTTTCCGCTTTGTCGATATGTCAAGAATTCAAATACTTATTCGGTGAACGGTAGTTGATTAATTTAAGGTTTTCCCAGCTAATGGCTATTTTTTCCGAGCAGTACAATAAGTTTGCAACCGTTCACCGATTGGATATAACATATTGAATATATTGTTGTAACAATATTAGAGACAATGTCACAAGCCTGTCGTTCTAGTCAAAGGAAGTAACAATGCCCAAACGATTACTGAACATGTCCGCATCCGATTTTGCCGCCACGTCACCCATGGATCTAAAACAGGCAATTCTGGCTTCCGAGGGACGTACCATCATGGCGGAAAACGTACCCTCTTCCCAATTTCTCGGCGGCGTTACTAATGCAGAAATCGAACGTGCCGCAGGTGCCGACCTGCTTCTGTTTAACGCGCTCGATGTGTTCGATCCAGTTATTGCCGGTATTCCAGATGATCTCAATGAAAACCCGGTCACTTGGGTGAAGCGAGCATGCGGAAGGCCCATTGGCGTCAATCTGGAGCCAGTTGATAACGAGGCAGAGATGTCTGAATCCCGAACGGAAATCCCCATGGGTCGTCGCGTCTCTCCCAAGACCTTAGAAAAGGCTAACGAACTCGGATTTGATTTTATCTGCCTGACGGGCAACCCTGGAACCGGCGTCTCCAACGATGCAATCGCCCATTCGATTAAACTCTCCAAAGAGCATTTCAATGGCCTGGTCATAGCCGGAAAAATGCATGGAGCGGGCGTTGCGGAACCTGTCATGACGCTCGAAATTGCGCGCAAGTTTGTTGACCTCGGCGTCGATATCCTTCTCGTGCCAGCCCCCTACACCGTCCCTTGCTTCCAAGAAGCAGACCTGCGCGCCATCGTAGACTTTGTACGATCCCACAACGTAGGCAAGTCAATTGAAGAGAAGGTTCTCGTCATGGCGGCGAACGGGACGAGTCAAGACTCCTGCGACAGCGAGACCATTAAGAAAATAGGCCTTGCAGCAAAAGCAGCCGGCGCTGACCTCCAACATATCGGGGACTCCATGAACGGTATTTGCCTGCCCCAGAATATCTTCACGCTCGGACAAGCCCTTCGTGGATACAGGCATCAGATCGTCATGCTGAGCCGCTCTGTGATACGTTAAGGTTACCTTGCCCACGTTACATCCCGACTGAGGCAACCATCAGGTATAACCAACATGCAAACTGAGGCTCTAATGCTCGATACACACGAAAAACGGCCACTCTATTTACAGCTCACCGACGCGCTGCTCAAGCAGATCGTCGATGAATATCAAGCAGACGATAAACTTCCAACAGAAATGGAACTCTGCGACGAATACGCCGTAAGCAGAACAACCGTCCGACTTGCCATGAGTGAGCTGGAGCGTCGTGGAAGTATCTATCGAATCCAAGGTAAGGGATCGTTTGTTGCACCGAAACGCGTTAGCGAGCTCAATTCACTTTTAGACTTTGACTTTGCAAGCCATTGCGATGGCGTTGATCCGGATGCCATCACCAAACATTTCGGCGGCCTCACATCAGGTCGTCCAATTTCCGTAATGATGCTCCAACAATTTGGATGTCAAAGTCGCGATGAAATTCAGCGTCTTGAATTGACCTACGAACTTGAAGGCAGCTTCATAGGCGCTGATACGTTTTTCATTTCAAAGTCGCGCGTTCCGAATAACCAGTTAGATTTTCAGGCATTTAGCAGAATCATGGACGACTTGTCCAAGTCTATCCAATCTGTTATGGAAAGCTATAGAGCACGTCAGCTTAGCGATTCCGAAGCCAGTAATTATGGTGTTGCAAAACTTCCGGTCATCGAACTGACTCATTATGCTTACGACTCCGGAGGCAAACTAATCTCAATTGTCTGCCGCACCGTCTTAACTGGGCGGGTCCCTTATCAAAACTTTATTTTCAAGTCCTAATGTTCTTTTTCTTTTGTCTCGATCTGTAACACGTAGCCGAGTTTTTAAGTCCTAACCGTTACAGATCGAGACAAACAAGGTAGACCCCACCGAATTGTCTCAATCTGTAACACTAAGACCGGTTTTGGACGTCTAGATGTCACAGGTTGAGACGATTTGATAGTGGAGTCCTCATTTGCGCGTCATATCGCGTAGCGCTGACGCGCTGGTTTCCACAATGACAGGAGGTAAAAGTCCTCCCGCATCGCCCGTTGGCAATCCCGTAGCGCTAGCTAGCAAATGACCTGCGTATGCTCCTCGATGGCGGCACGATCTTCGGCGGCGATGCCCGGCTCGCACACCACGGCGTCCAGGCTGTCCAGACGGCAGAAGGTGTAGAAGTCGCGCTTGCCAATCTTGCTGGAATCGGCGATCAGATAGCGCGAGTCGGCCTTGCTAAAGGCGAGCTGCTGGATGCGGCCCTCTTCCATGTTAGACGTAGACACGTCGCCGTCCAAAATGCCGTTTGCGCCGATAAAGGCTGCGTCGATTCCCAGCGCGCGCAAGGTGTCCTCGGCCGTGGGGCCCACAAAGGCGGCAGTGCGGCGACGGTACACGCCGCCCACCAGGCACAGTTCGCAGTCTTCGCGCGCCTCGAGCAGGTTAAACACCGAAAGCGAATTGGTCACAATGCGCAGGCGAAACGCCGGCAGCATCGAGGCCATCTGCTCAACCGTGGTGCCCGTGCCCAAAAAGATGGTCGAGCCTTCCTCGATAAGCTCCACAGAACGGCGCGCAATCTGCAACTTTTCCTCGGCATGTTTCGTGCGCTTCTCGCTGTGCGAATACTCATGGCGCAGCATAGCGTGTGGACGGCTCTGCGCACTGCGGGCTCCGCCGTGCACGCGCTCGATCTCGCCCAGGCTCGCAAGCTCCTCAAGGTCACGGCGGATCGTCATATCCGAGACACCTAACGCATCCGAAATCTCCTTGACCGAGACCGTTCCCTGTTCCTCGAGCAGCTGCCGAACCTTATCCTGTCGCTCCGCTTTAATCACGATGAGTCCTCGCTGTTCCACGCTCACGTCAATTCAAACAATAACGAACAAATTGTATCAGACTCGCGCGCGTCAGAAATGAACGCCCGCACAGCTCCAATCATCACTTTTTTGAGAAAAATACCCCCCGCTTTAGTGAGGTGTAGTGATAATCTCGCCTGTTCGCGCTACAGTTTGTCCGAAATACCTCGATGTTAGGAACCAAATGATCACTTCCGAGCTTTTCGGCTCAGCGCCTTGCGGTACCCCCGTACATCGCTACACCC
>URTW01000020.1 GCA_900550815.1 uncultured Collinsella sp. | reverse complement strand
TTCCGAGGGAGCAATGGTCAAAAAAGGGCAAATATGAGTACTGCTACCTGTTTAGTAGCAGCAATTTTGATCATTTCAGGAACTATTCAAAGTTCCACTCGTCCGCAGACGACGTTATTTCTCCTCATATGTTCAATAAACGTAGCTCTTAATGGGAACAAATCTCATCAGAAGCTACTATTTATAGCAAAATAAATGCAACCATAATTGCAACAGTACTCATATTTGCCCTTTTTTGACCACGACCCTCCAGAATAGTCGCTGAGAACGACACTAAATGACAAAATCCGGCACTTGGACGTTCTTGTATGACTAGCCATTGAAGGACACCCAACGACTACTCCAATTCGCGACACACTGTGTCGCGAATTAAGCTGGTCCCATTACCGAAGACCAGTGAGAGCTCCTGCCCAGAATCTCGATAGCTTAATAAAGCGCTCCCCTCCGGAAGTTCAATGAGCATCCAAATTCCAAGCTGAAAAGCAAAGGAGTATCGAAGCCGTCAATGCTCATTTCCTATCGAACAGGCAGGTCAAAACAAGCTAATTAGCCCGATAAACTGCTTGTATTTTTGTCTACAAAATTGTATTCAAAAAGAGAATCCGAGAACCGGCGCTCGACATTATGTCGATCGATAGGAGGCGCCATGGATGCTAAGCAGCTCGAAAAGATGATGGGGTTTGCGCCCGGAGAGTTGGAGAAAGCCGCGAAGGCATACGAAATAGATGAGTGGCCGAAGGGTCGCACCATCAAGCTGGGAAGGCCGTCGATCTCCGATGAGCCAAGCGTTGTTTTATCGGCACGTGTGGGTGAGTCTGTTCTTGATGCGTTTGACGCAAAAGCAAAGCGCCATGGGCAAACACGCACGGAGCGACTCAGGGAGCTCATCACGCTCGATGCAATGATTGCCTAGACTCAACTCCCCCGCCGACCCAAACATATACACCAGCATCCAAAGTCGACATTTTTCGACATCTTTGGATGCTGGCGTACAACTTTTTGCTACTCATTGGGGACGCACTTAAATGAGTAGGCATTGGGGGTAGTCGTTGGAGACGTTCTTAAATGACTAGTCGTTAAAGAACGTCCCCGATGTCTAACTAGCCGCGGAAGCGAGCTATGGGTGCGAGTGGCTGCTCGCGAAAGACCCGCTCGACGGCGGCACGGTACTCGTCGACCTTTTTGGTCTTACGTACGAGCTTGTGAACGGTAGCGGGGTCGGCGAAGGCGCATTTGGCGTAGAACCACCACTCCTTCATGCGAAAGACCGCGTTACCGCCAATCTCTTCTGCATAGGCCGCAAACAGCGTGTCGTGGAAGCGCTGCAGTTCGGCTGCCGTTGCAGCAGGGCCGCCCTTGACCATGCGAGCGAGCGCGGGATTCGCAAGCAAGCCACGCCCCAGCATCACATGGCGTGTCCCGGGATAAGCCTCCACCAGCGCATCCATATCCTCAAGATCAAAAATGTCGCCGTTGTATGCCACGGGGAACGGCGCACGCTCCAGCGTCTCGCCATAAAACTCTTTGCGCGGCGAACCCGTATAGCGGTCCTTTTGCACGCGCGGATGCACAATGAGCTCTGCCAACGGCATGCGGCAATACAGATCGAGCACGCGCTCGTATTCGTCGTCATTCTCCAGCCCCAGCCTGGTCTTTACCGACACCGGCAACGGCGACCGCTCGCACACATCGCTTAAGAACGCCTCGAGCTCGTCGAGATTGCGCAAGAAACCCGAGCCCTTGCCCTTGGCGACAACCGTTCCCGAAGGGCAACCCAGGTTGAGATTGACCTCGCGGTAGCCCATGTCGGCGAGCACCTGTGCCGCCCACACAAACTCGTCCGCGTTCTTGGACATCAGCTGAGGCACCACGTTGAGCCCCTGGTTATTGGCAGGATCGATCTCCTTAAACGCCTTGCCGCCAAAGCGATTTCCCACCCGCGGCGGCGGCAAAAACGGCGTGTAATAGCAATCGAGCGCGCCGAAGCACTCCGCATGCACGTGACGGAACACATGCCCGGTAATCCCCTCCATGGGGGCCAGCGAAAGGATCATCTACTCTTCTCTCATATCAACACAACAAAGGGGCCGTCCCTTTGTCACATGCATTATGCCTTGCGCTTCAGGCGATTCACAAGGAAGAGGTAGCTACTGAACGATGACCACCCTCCAGCCGCACCCCATACAACGAGGTCTAATACTTTTCCCGAGAAGTGAACGAGTGAAAACGGGCCCCCGAAGCATCGGCACTTTCGAGATGCAATTTCCTGCGGTTTTGCCAGCCAAATCCTGCGGGTTTGACGTCTAAAAATGTCGATGCTTCGGAGGCCCAAGTATGGCCGTTCACTTCTCGGAAAAGTATTAGACCTCGATTTACATGCCACTCAATGTGACAAAGTGGCTGTTCCTTTGTCACATTCGATGAAAAGGGGCACCGATGTTAGTCGATGCCCCAAAGCGGCTGCAGGTTAAGCCCTACAGCGTATGTCTAAGACGAATCGAACTATTCGTCCCAGGAGAGGTTCTTACCAGTCTTTTTTGCCAGCAGCAAGAACAGGCCGATAATAACGTTGCATGCGATGCAGAAGATGAAGACGCCCTGGAAGGAGCCGACAAGCTCATAGACCTTCATCATAACGGGCATGCCAAAGGCGCCGACGATATAGCCCACGGAGCAGATCAGCGCGAAGATGCGACCGAAATCGCGGGAGCCAAAGACATCCATAACCAAAACGGTCAGGGCAGTGCCAGCGATGACGTACATTACGTCGTTCACGCCTGCTGCGAGGATGCTGAGCGTCGAGTTGCCGCTGCCCATCATGAGCTTGACAAAGCAGAGGATGGAGTCAGCGTCCCAGCCCAGAATGGCCTGCGTGCTGCCGAACCTATCGCAAGTGGTGCCGACGATCGGATTGAGGAACAGATCGAAGAGCGATGCAGCGGATACCATGAAGCCGCCCACCATGGGGCTAAAACCAACCTCGGAAGCATACGTCGGGAAGAGCTGGTTCATGCAGCAAGTGAGCTGAACGAGGCAGAGGAAGCCGATGCAGAAGAAGAAGGCAGGCGACTTAATGGCGCGCGCATAGCTAACGCCACGCGTGCTATCCTCGGTCGTCACCTCGGTCTCGGCGACCGTCTCGCCCTCGACGTAGCCATAGGGCAGCATGCCCTTGTCCTGAGGCTTATAGCGGATAATCAGGACGGAAGCGGGGAGAATGAGCACGGCGGAGACGCCAGCGAGCACCAGATAACCAGTCCTCCAGCCAGCGGCCTCGATGACAGAGGTGATGACGGGGCTCATGATGAGCATGTAAATCGAGTTCACTGCCCAAGCGAGACCAATTGCCAGGCCACCAGATTTTTTGAACCACTGGTCAATAACGTCGGACATGGCGACGCCGGTGGTGAAGGCGAAGCAAATGCCAATCAGGGCGCCAGCGGCGATGAACATCCAAACTTCGGTGTAGAAAGCCATGCCTGCGCCGGCGGCGAGCAGAATAAGCTCGACGACGGGGAGCCAAACCTTGCCAACAACCTTGGGGATGAGTTTTCCGACAAACGGAAGCGCCGCCGCAAGACCGATGAGCGTCGCGGTGAAGTAATACGAGAAGATTGAATAGTCAAACCCGAACTCCTCGCACACGGGCGCGACGAAGGAGCCGGCGATTACGCTATAGGATCCGGTCGTACCAGCAGACATGAGGCCAAGCGCGATTACGAGAACCCATGCGTAGACCTTGCTGCTCTTTAACTTTGCATTTTCCATTGATACAACTCCTAGAGACCCAGAAGGGCACACATAACGGCCTTGATGGTGTGCTGACGGTTCTCTGCCTCACGGAAGATGACCGAAGCGTTGGCCTCAAAGCACTCGTCGGCAATCTCGAAACCCTCGGTGATGATCTCGCGATGAAGGTCGTTCTTGCACTGGTCGAGGAGCATCTTGCCAACACGGTGATCCGCGTTGTGCACAGAGGGAAGCTCATGCATGCAGAAGATGTCGGGATTGTTGGTGCGCTTGCACAGCTCGCTGGTGACGCGATAGGGGTACAGAGACTCGGCATCGCCCAGCCAGGAGTTGTAGTCGTCGGGATCCAGGACCTCTTCGCCGCACTCGGGGTTGATGTAGCGCCACTCCTCGGTAACGATAACGTCAACGCCATCCAGGGCATCGAGGTCAGAGGTGATGGTAAAGGTCCTATTGGGAGCGTACTTGGCGTAGCAGGCCTCCACCTCTTCGATCATTTCCTTGCACATCTGATGACGGAGGTCGACGGGGCCGATGGCGAGGAAGTCCATGTCGAGCATAGCGCACAGGCGGCCATACCACACCGGGGCGCCGGCGCAGTTGCCAACGAAAGCCATCTTCTTGCCGCGGCTCGTACGCAGACCGCCCCATTGCTCTTCCATCGTAAGAGCGTCAGCGAGCATCTGAGTCGGGTGATCGCCGAGAGTAAGGGCAGTGATGACCGGGATGTCAACCAGGTCGGCGACGTCATAGAGGAACTGCTCGTCCTTCTGTGCGCGGTAGACGATGAGATCATACATGCCGTTAAAGACGCGCATGGCATCCTTGACGGTCTCGCAGTCACCCATGTGGGAGTTGGTCAGATAAGTGAAGCCCATGCCCAAATCGTTGCAGGAGGTCTCGAATGCGCAACGAGTACGGGTCGAGCCCCACTCAAAGTTGGCGAGGACGTTTTTGCCGGGGAAGTAGCGCTGGTCGACACCAGACTTCTTCTGAGCCTTAAGGTTCCAGGCAAGATCGATGAGATAGCGGAAATCCTCGGAGGAGAGATCATGGATGTTGATGTAGTCGCGACCACGAAGGCTGTTGTTCATGTCTATTCCCTTTCCATTTAGTGATAGATGAATGTCGAATGTGTCCCCGAGGGAAACACGGATATCCCTCGGGGAGCAGTAAATGTGGCGCCTAAATCAGACAGTGCAGGCTCAAAGGCTCGCTAGCAGCTGGCTGCCACGTCCTTGGTCCAGCAGTGCACGCCGCCGCCGGACAGGTTAAGCGCGAGAGAGTCAATCATGATGACTTTGCGATCGGGGAAGCAGCTCTCAAGAACGGCTTTGGCCTGCTCGTCCTTCTCCTTCACGACTTCGTTCATGCCCTCGTGGTAATAACGCTGCCCAAGAACGCCGCCATTGCAGATGAGGAAGTTGCAGTAGCTCGCTGCTGCGTAGAAGTGGACGGGGCCCTCGGGCCAGGGAGTGCCATCCATAAACTTGCCGCCCATTTCGTCGATGAAGCCCTTATAGAGCTCGTAATCCTCATCGCCAGGGGCGATAACGACTTCACTCGGCTCGGCGGTGGGCATACGAACGATCTCGAAGGGCTTGCCCTCCCAGTCCGTTTCGTTGCTCAGGATCTCGTAGGCCGCCTCAATGCGGCGACGAGACTCTGCGCCAGCCTTGCTCGAGGCTGCCTCTTCATCGGACACCTCGGCAAGAAGAATCTTGTTCGGAGTGATAAAGCGACACATCTCATCTATGTGAGCCGCAAAGCTCATGCCAAAGATGGGAGTTCCGTCTTCCTTCTCGTCGAGGATGCCCAGTCGATAGTCGTCGTCCTCGAGCATAGGCTGCGGAAGCCAGATAACCTTGTTGAGGTTGTAGATGCGCTTATACTCGGCCTCTACTTCCTCTTTCGTGAACTCGGGATTACGCTTGCGGCATTCCGTGTCCTCGATGGCGATCAGAGTGCCGTGACCGTCAAACTCGCGGTCGCCGCCCTCCGAAACCATTTCGGAATTGACGATATCGAAGCAACCGAGCGCAACCGCCATGTGAACGGCTGCCTTACGTGCGGACTGGCACTCCGGGGAGTTCTTGTCCCACACGCCGTAATAAGTCCAAGCGGGGTTGACCATATAAGAATGGCCCTTGTCGTCGACCATGATGCTGGGACCGTTGTCGCGGACATAGAAGTTGGAGTCTTCGAACTGCGTGATCTCGATGCGATCGAGATCAACCCCCTCCTCCTTCAGGCGCGAGCAAGCCTCCTCATAGGAGCCGGGGGTGCCGCAATTGAGGTTGACCGTTACGTCGCCATTCTCGAGCAGAGCCTTGATCACGTCAACGCAGGGCTGGCGGTTATCGTAGCCCTCTGCACGGATGTAATCGGGAAGCCATGTCACATAGACGTTGGAGCGCTTCTCGAACTCGCCCGGCATACGATAGTTCTCGTACATGGTTGGTCCTTCCGTCGGGTTTCCCGCGATGCTGTCCGGCCGCGACAATAGCGGGGTTTCACCTGCTATAGTACTACTATACCTACCGTTCGGTAGATAATTTTGAATAATTGCCGCTCGCCTACTGATACATACCGTTCGCCGTATATAGTGGTCATGTTTGGACACGAATTGAAGTTCCGTTGCCATCCTTAATAATGTTGGTAGTGCGGAAGTGATTTGCAATGGAGAAATGCAGCGTGAGCACAAGAAAAAAAATATTGGACGCAATGTACGATCTTGTGGCAGAAGTCGGTTATGACAAAGCGTCTATCGGAAAGATTTGCGACTTTGTCGGTATATCCAAGCCGTCGGTGTACTACTACTTTCCCTCAAAAGAGGAGATTTTCACTACGCTCTTGGACAGCATGTTTCCGACCATTGACTATCAGCGCGACTACTCGCTAATAGTCGATAGGGACGGGTTCAAGGCCGCGCTTATCGAGCTCGGCAATTCAGTTATAGGTGGCTATCGAAGCGATGAAAAGCGCCGGCGCGTGCTGGCCGAGGTTAGCGTTCAAGCAAATCGAATTCCTGCAGTTCAGGAACGTCAAGCGACGGCGACCAAACGAACCATGGATGCGCTTAAAGACATCCTTCTTCATGGTGTAGAGATTGGCGCGTTTTCCGATAGCGCCGACGTAATGCTCTACGTACAAATTCTTTATACCGTTCTGGAGGGAGCAAGCAATACGGTCGCTCAAGGTGAGGATATTGATGAGAAAGCGGTCTGGGCGGGAATAGTCGAGCTTATGTTCAAATAAACCAGCCAAGCTGAAGCGCATGTTGGCACCCGTGGTGCCTGCGGGCAACCTTTAAAACGAAAACAGGGGTCGACTCCAGTCTGGCTTGGAGTCGACCCCTGTTGCATGGCAATCTATGCCGATGCAAATCGGCGCTTATTACTTTTCAGCAGCCTTATTGAGAAAGCCGGAAACGATAGCAAACGCAGCAATCATAAGGTTGCAGGCAATGCAGAAGATAAATACTCCCTGGAATGACCCTGCCATGCCGTAAACCTTCATCATGACCGGCATTCCAAAAGCACCGACGACATAGCCCGCTGAGCAAACGATCGAATAGATCCCTCCAAAATCGCGTGATCCAAAGAGCGAGAGGAGAAGCATCGGCATTGCGGTTCCAACGATGGCGAACATGACATCGTTTACACCAGCTGCAATGATGGAAACGGTCTCATTGCTTCCGCCAATGATAAGAAGCAGGAATGAAAGAATGCTGACACCTGTCCATGCGACCGTTGCTTTAATAGCGCCAAGCTTGTCGCATGTTTTGCCCACGAAGGGATTTAGGAAGATATCGGAGAGTGAAGCTGCCGAGACCATTAAGCTTCCTACGATAGGATTGAAACCGACCTCGCTTGCATAGGTTGGAAACAGCTGGTTCATGCAGCAGGTGAGCTGCGCCACGCAAAGCAAGAGGACACAGAGAATAAAAGACGGCGTTTTCGCGGCATCGCGGAGTGCCATGCCCGAAAGGACATCTTCCTGCTCATCGGCGCTGCAGCTCTCATGGGTTTCGGAGGCGGTCTCTCCGTACGGAAGCATATTGCGATCAGAGGGGTTAAGGCGAATGATAAATGCGCTTGCAGGCAAAATCATAGCTGCAGAAACGGCCGCAAGCACGATGTATCCCGTCCGCCAGCCTTGCTGCTCGATGACCAGTGTAATGACAGGACTCAATAACAGCGTGCAGAGAGAATTAACGCCCCAAGCGAGGCCGATGGCGAGACCGGACGATTTGCTGAACCATTGGTCAATGACATCGGACATGCAGACGCCCGTTGTAAACGAAAAGCAGATGCCGATCACTGCGGCGGAGACGGTGAACATCCAGACCTCGGTGTAGAACGCCATTGCGGCGCCGGCGGCAATAAGGACGAGTTCAATGCAAATATGCCATGGTTTGCCGATTACTTTTGGAATGAAGCGACTCAAAAGCGGAAGCCCAAGCGCAAGGCCAAGAAGAATCGCGGTGAAATAGAGAGAAAAAGAAGTGTAGTCAAAGCCCAGATCTTCACATACTGGAGCAACGAATGAGCCGGCAATAATGCTATATGTGCCAGTTGTTCCGGCGGACATTAAGCCGAGCGCAATAACGACGACCCAAGCAAATGCGCCGCTTTCACGGAGACAATCTTTTTTGGCTGGTGTGGTGAGAGTCATGGTTGCTCCATTTCTATCGGCAATACATCCTATATGCCTACCGATAGGTATATAAACCAGAGGACTCTTCGTCAAGCATTAAGCGGGGAGAGGGAGTTCTTAACCTGCCGAACGGTAATTAGACCCCGTTTTCGCAAGGGTCTCAATGTGACAAAGGGACTGTCCCTTTGTCGCATTATTCAGAGCGCAGGGCTTCCACGGGGTCCTTTTTGGATGCACTGCGGGCCGGCAGCAGACCGGCGACGACCGTCAGCAGCACCGAAATTGCAATGAGCATCAGCGCATCCTGCACGGGCAGACTCATTAGGTTGGGGACCTGTTTGGCCGCAAGCGCCCAAGCATTGACCGGAAAGCTCACGGCCACCACGACGACAACAGCAAAGACGCCGGCAATGAGGCCCTCGATAAAGGTCTCGGCGTTGAACACGTTTGCCACGTTACGCTTCGACGCGCCAATCGCACGCAGAATGCCAATCTCCTTTTTGCGCTCCAGCACGCTGATGTACGTGATGATGCCGATCATGATGGAGCTCACCACCAGGCTGATACTCACGAATGCGATGAGCACCAAGCTGATGGTGTTCACGATGTCGGTCACCGAACCCATGATGATGCCCATGTAGTCGGTGTACGAAATTGCCCGATCATCGTGGCCAGCGGCTTTGACCTGCTTGTTGTACGCATCGATGTGATCGAGTACGCGCTCCTTGGCCTCAAAGTCGCGCGGGAAAATCTTGACCGAGATGGGGTCCGCCTCGTCCGCATAACCCAACGTGGTCAGATTGTTGTCGTAGGTGAGCTTCGAAGCCTTGGCATAGCTCATCATGAGCGAACTCAGGTCCTCGGCGTCCATGTTGAAATGGATGGCACGAGCAAAGGCGCTCGCATCCACGTGCATGGCGCTCGCCAGGTTGGCAAAACTCGAAGACATCTGCGTCGCCATCTGGTCCATGAGCCCTGCCGCGCCCGCCTTGAGCTGGGACGATACCGTCGACGCTATCTGCTCGCTGATTGCCTTCATCACCTGATCCATAGCCTGCTGCAGATACGAAGCCAGCTGCTTTTGCACATAGTCGGTCATCGCCTGTTGCAGGCGCTCGGCCAGGGCATCGCCGCCGAGCGCTTTGAGCTGAGCCAGGCATTGCTGCGCTGCGGCATCATTCTCAAGATACGCCGAGAATGCATCGGCGAACTTTGACGCGTCCTTAAGATCATCGGGTGTCAGCGCCTTAAACTGATCAGACCGTAAAAAGCCCTCAAACAGTTGGTTGGCAAGAGTTCCCACCTGCTGCATTTGCTCGGGCGTGAGCTCCAGACCGTCAAAGATGCCCGAGAAATCTGGAGCCGGTGCTTGTGCCATGATGTCGCTGAAGTCGATGTCCTTGCCAACGTCCGAGAGGTCAATGTCCAACCCTGATAAGTCGATACCAGAAAGGTCCATACCGCCGGCCGCACCCGAGAGTGCAGACGCATCAAACGAGAACGCGCTCTTGAGCGCCGCCTCGTCCACGCTGAACATGCTGCTCAGATCCACGCCTTGTTTGGCCTCGCCTTGCAGCTCATCGAAAGACTTGCCCGTAAAGACATCCGTCTCGCGGTGGGCGAGTTGCTCCTGCACAATCTGCGAATCGGCAGCGCGCTCCATAAGCTGGCGAGTCAGCGCATGTGTATAGGCAATGCCCGGAGACAACGCGCTCGCATTGGCCGTCTCGTTAGGTCGCACCACGCCCACAATGTGCACGTCGATACCGTCAGCAACCTTGGCTGCCATAAAGTCGGCGTCGCCAGACATGTCAGTCCACATGCCGGTCTCTTCGTTTTTGCGATACGCATCAGCCGGCGACAGCACCTTAAACGTGGTAGACAGCGCATCGTCGTAGGTAAAGTCGGTGCCGGTCTCGGGCGTTTCGACCCCACCGTCAGCCGTCATAGCGCTGTTTACCAGATCGTTGAGCTCATCGATATCCAGCGCACCGATGCTATAGAGCGTATAGTCGCCCACCGTGCCGCGGCTCGAAAGCACCATCACGGCTTCGTTGGCAGACGTGGGCCAATGACCGGCGACGACATCGTACTGGCTGTCGAGCAGGCTCTGGTCGTCAATCATCTCGTTAAAGACCGAGGTTCCCATGGATTCCATGCTCACCGTTGCCGCCGAGCTCGCGCCTCCGCTCATGGCCTCGGTCATGGCGTTGGGAACAAGCCGAACGGGCTTCTTGTCGCCCTTACCCGCACGATAGACAACCGGCGATACACCGTAGCCGTACTGAATGGCGTTGACCTCTTTATCGATGCCGTCGCCACCGGCATCGAGCCATGCCTTAAAGCTCGTCATGTCGTTGGACTTAACACTTGCAAACATATCTTTTACGGCCGTGACCACAGGGATCTTATCGGTTCCCTGAGCCTTGCCGCCGACACTGTCGTCAGACGAATCCACGCTTTCAGACGAGCCATCATCCGCAGCCCCCTGTCCGCCCATCATGGACGACAGGTCGTAGTCCTGCTTGGAAATGGTGAGTGGGTAGCTCGAGAGCGTATCCTCCTCGACCTTTTTGATGTAGCCGTTTACGCCGTTGGAGAGCGCCAGAATCGCCGCGATACCGATAATGCCAATCGAGCCCGCAAAGGCCGTCATGGCCGTACGGCCCTTTTTGGTCATAAGGTTTCGGGCAGAAAGCCCCAGCGCTGTCACAAAGCTCATCGAGGTTTTGCGCGTAGGCTTAGCCTCGCGACGCGCGGCCTTGGCAACATCAAAGGGGTCGGAATCGTCGGTGATCTTGCCGTCCGCCAGATTGACGATACGCGTGGCGTACTGGTACGCCAGCTCGGGATTGTGCGTGACCATGATGACCAGACGGTCGCGCGCAACGTCTTTGAGCAAATCCATGACCTGCACGGATGTCGTTGAGTCCAGGGCGCCGGTCGGCTCGTCTGCCAGCACGATTTCGGGATCGTTGATCAGGGCGCGGGCAATGGCCACGCGCTGCATCTGTCCGCCCGATAGCTGGCTCGGGCGCTTGTTAACGTGCTCGCCCAGGCCGACTTTCTCCAACGCCTCGCGCGCACGCTGGCGGCGCTCGGCATGGCCCACACCCGTGAGCGTAAGCGCCAGCTCAACGTTTTCCAAGATGGTCTGATGCGGAATGAGGTTATAGCTTTGGAACACAAAGCCGATGCGGTTGTTACGGTAGGCATCCCAATCGCGATCGTGAAAGTCCTTGGTCGAGATGCCGTCGATGAGCAGGTCACCGGAATCGAAATGATCGAGCCCACCGATAACGTTGAGCATCGTAGTTTTACCCGACCCCGAAGGTCCCAGAATGGCTACGAACTCGTTATCGCGAAAAGCCAGGCTCACGCTGTCGAGCGCCACCTGCGTAAACGACTGCGTAACGTACCTTTTGCAAATTCCTTTGAGCTCCAGCATGGACGGCAACCTCTCCTGCGCGGGCACGTTCACCCGCTCTCCTCCGCCGTTCGTATTCGACGCGTTTGTCCTACTCTATCCCCATTTTTTGCCGGCGCCAGTGAGGAATGTAACGAACCGCGCCAAAAACGAACGGGACGGCGCCTAAAAGAAGAGGTCCCGAGCGGGACCTCTGTATGGTGGAGATTATCTTGAAAGGCAGCGGACTACTCCGCACAGCGGCGCGCGATCCTCGCCATGCTTTACGCGTTTTCTACTGCTCGCTATTCGCAATCGCCTGGTCGATAAGCTTGTCGAGCGCTGCGCGCTGCTCGGCGGAGCTGATGGCTCCCACGATTGGATCCCCTACGATGTTGCCATTCTGATCGATAACATACGTTGTCGGGAACGAGAACAAATTTGACGTAAACTTACCGGCCTCGCTATCCGACTTGAACCAGATGTTCTTATACGTCACGCCCTTCTTGCTCAGCACGTCCTTGGCATCTGCAATCTCGCCCTTGTTGCCGTCGAGCGTAAAGGAATTGACGCCCACGACCTGACCGCCCTTCTTGGCAAGCTCCTGATTCAGTTTCTCAAGATCGCCCAACTCGCCCACGCACGGCTTGCAAGTGGTGAACCAGAAGTTCATGACGGTGACCTTGTTCTTAGAGAACAGCTTGTCGCTACTCACGTCGTTGCCATCCAGGTCCTTGCCCGTAAAGCTGGGGAACTTCGTCGCCTCGCTCGAAGCATTGGCACCAGCCGTCATGCCAGCGGTCGAAGCGTCGACGCTCTCGCCTGCACTCGGCGTGCTTCCACAGCCGGGGAACTCCTTCTCCAAGCTCTCGAGCTTGTCCTCGATCTCCTTGATCTGCTGTGCACCGGCCTTGAGCGTCTTGAGCTCATCCGCCGTGAACTCATCCTTGGCGCCGTCGATGGTCTTGAGCAGGAAATCGCCGTAATTGCTGCCGTCCTCAATCATTGCCGAGTCTTTATTTGCCGCATTGAATACCTTTTCCCACAGCGCGTTATCACTCGAAAAGATCTCGTTCTCCTTCTGCATGAGCTTCGCATACAGCTCGGCGGCCTCGTCGGCATTGGCCGGCTTCTGCGCAGTGAGTTCTGCGATCTTAGGATCGGAGCTCGCAGATTCGCTCGCATTGCCACCAGGTGCCGAGCACGCCACAAGACACAAGGCCAGTACCGGCACCATAAACAGGGCCGCAATCTTAGAAAGCTTCATGGTCATTCCTCCGTTTTGTCGAAGCTTGTTTACTTTTTATCGGCGGTCAAGGGAAGCTTTTCCGCCGACACATCCAGGCCATAGCGATAGCTGATGGCATCGACAGGACAGGCCCCGATGCACTTTCCGCACCGGATACATTCGGCATGATTGGGCGCGCGGACCACATCAACGTCCATCTGACAAACCTTTGAGCACTTGCCGCACGAGACGCATTTGCACGCGTCAACCTGAATCCCCAGTAGGGACACCCTATTCATGAGCGCATAGAATGCGCCGAGTGGACAAATCCATTTGCAGAAGGGGCGGTAGAACAAAACGCTCAGCACTACCACGGCAATGAGAACGGCAAGTTTCCAAGTAAAGAGATGTCCCAACGCAGATCGAATGCCGGCATTGGCAATGGCCAGCGGAATGGCGCCCTCGAGCACACCCTGCGGACAGATGTACTTGCAAAAGAATGGGTCGCCCATGCCCACGTCGTTAACCACCAAGACGGGCAGCAGCACCACGGCAAACAGCAGCACGACGTACTTGATGTACGTGAGCGGCTTGAGCTTTTGCGTGGAGAACTTTTTGCCGGGAATCTTATGAAGCAGCTCCTGCAGCCAGCCAAACGGGCACAGAAAGCCGCATACAAAGCGTCCCAGCAGCACGCCGAGCAAAATGAGCGTACCGGTAACGTAGTAGGAGAAGTTGAACTTGGATGAACCCACCACCGACTGGAACGACCCGATGGGGCACGCACCCGATGCCGCGGGGCACGAATAGCAATTAAGCCCAGGTACGCAGACTGTTTTTCCCGCGCCCTGATAGATGCCGCCTTTGGCAAAGTTTGGCAGGTGAATATTGGTGATGAGCGTCGCCGCCGCCTGAATGAATCCGCGAAATCGAGCCAAAACATGCGACGCAGTGTTTTCTCTTTTATCCAATTCCGATACACTCCAAGCACAGCCTAATCGCTTTGGCCAGCACGGCATCCGCCTCGCCACGCATAACGCCAAAGCACACCATGGCAATTCCGACGATCAACAAAGCGACCTGTACCACGGGTTTTACCGCTTTGAACAACACGACCACTCCTTTCGTTACGCGACCATTGGACCATATCGACTATAAAATCCGTGTTAAGCGCGATTTGGAATGTGCAAGGAGACTGTTTTGCGTATTTTGATCGTCGAAGACGAGCGAGCACTGTGCGACACGATCGCACGCAGCTTGCGAAACCTGGCATACAGCGTCGACTGCTGCCACGATGGACGGAAGGCGCTCGATCTGCTGAGCATCGAAGTCTTTGACCTCGTGGTACTCGACCTCAATCTCCCCCGTATCGACGGCATGACCGTGCTCAGGGAACTTAGGAAAACCGACTGCGAGACCAAGGTACTGATTCTGTCCGCGCGTGGCGAAGTATCCGATAAAGTCGCCGGACTCGATGCCGGCGCCAACGATTACCTCACCAAGCCGTTTCATCTGGTCGAGCTTGCGGCAAGGATTCGCAGCCTTACCCTCAGACGCTTTACACAAAGCGACATAGTTTTAACCTGCGGAAAGCTCCGCTTTGACACCAAGGCGCGCATCGCTTCCGTGGACAGCGAGGCTCTATCTCTTACACGCAAGGAAACGGGAATCTTGGAATATCTGATGCTTAATCAGGGGCGACCGGTAAGCCAAGAGGAGCTTATCGAGCACGTTTGGGATAGCAGCGTGAACAGCTTTAGCAACGCGACCCGCGTTCATATCTCGTCGCTCCGAAAAAAGTTGCGCAGCGCTTTGGGATACGACCCGATTCGCAATCGGATTGGAGAGGGCTACGTTATGGAGGATAGCGAATGAAAAGGCTTTCGCTGCAATGGCGCATAACGATTATGACGGCACTGCTCACGTGTGCGGCATGCGTGCTGACGAACTGTCTGGTCGGCTATACGGGCATGCGCTACATGGATGCCATCGGCAGTGACATCTCGGCCTTTAACGCAACCGGCGAAGATTCGCCCCAGGCGTTCGACCCAACGAAAGCGACCCTCGATGACGAGGTCACGATCGTCGTAAACGACGCACAGGAGTCTTTTGGCACGACAGCCTGGCGCATCACGGCTGGAGTCACACTCCTTGGCGGCGTGCTGGCATACTTTGTGAGCGGCCGTGCACTCAAACCGCTACGAGCTTTTGCAGCCCAGGTTGAGCGTGTGCAGCCTGACAACCTAAGCGAAATCAGACTCAGTGAAGATGTGCCCACCGAGCTGCAGCGATGCAGCGCCTCTTTCAACGACATGATCGCCCGTCTTGGCGAAGGGTTCTCTGCACAGCGTCAGTTTACCGGCAACGCCGCACACGAGCTGCGAACCCCGCTCGCCCTTATGCAGGCACAGATCGAACTGTTTGTCTCCGAGCGCTCCAACTTACAACCCGAAACAGCCGAGTTGCTCGGCCTGCTACAAGAACAAACTGAGCGAATGTCGCGGATGACCAAGGTGTTGCTCGAGATGAGTGAGCTCCGCAGCGTTCCTTGCGAGGACGATGTTGAACTTGGTCCCTTGTCCGAAGAGGTCCTCACCGACCTTGCGCCACTTGCCGAGAATAAGGGCATAGCCCTCAATTGTGCTGGAGACGCTTTAGTAATCGGGAACGATGCGCTCCTCTATCGGCTGGTGTTTAACTTGACCGAAAACGCCATCCGTTACAGCCGCTCCGGCTCGACTGTCAACGTCTCCATCAGCGACAGCGACAGCCATGTGCTCCTGCGAGTCAAAGATGAGGGCCCGGGAATACCCAAGCAGTACCGTGAGAGCATCTTCCAACCGTTCTTTCGCCTAGACAAATCCCGCAGCAGGGCATACGGCGGCGCAGGACTCGGACTAGCGCTCGTTTGGGAGATTGCAGCGCTTCACGGTGGCACGGTAGAGGTCGAAGCAAGTTCCGAGAACGGGACCACCATGCTCGTGAGCCTCTCAAAGGGGGCCACCACGTGATCCGACTGTCCAGGGGTCCCACTCGGCATTGTGAAACGCGTCCCAAAACTTGGACATGAGAAATGGGAGGCAGTTCGCATCTATGCCGAGGACGAAGTCCTGGCGGGGATTCAGGATGCGCAGAGGAAGCTTACGGCAGAAAACCCCGACAGAGTCGTGACCGTCGGCGGCAACTGTATGGTGTCGCTTGCCCTCTTCGATTACCTGCACGGGAAATACGAGAACGCTGGAATCGTCTGGATCTATGCGCATCCGGATGTATCCACGCTGAATGATGACTACCCCAACGCTCACGCCATGGTACTTGGCAGCCTTTTGGGAGAAAGTCATCCCGGTCTTCGGCGGCGAATAACGCGAATGTCCGCAGGCAGACTCCAATCTGTGCGCGGAGAAGCTGGGCGACGCAAACAAGATTCCTCGACCCGAGCATGGAGATGAATCCGTCTATCAGTCTCATCGCATACTCAGAGGAGGATGCCAGATATAGATCCCATTGGATAAAGTCGCCGTTCATAAAGGGAATCACTGCATTGCGCTCGGCGACTCTCAAGGCACTCAGGCTTTGTTCTATTTTCTCAGCTTCTTGTTTGAACTGTTCGCTATCCAAAATGCCCCCAAATGCCGACTTCTCAACAAATCAGAAAAAGCATTGGCTATACTGATGCGGACAGTTCCGGGAGGGGTGCAAGAGACGGAAGGGCCGTAATGGGTGAGAAGGGCGAGCGGCCGGAGCGGGTGTTCCCCGGCAGGACAGACCCGTGGTTCATAGCGGCCATGGTGATTGTGGCGGGCGGTTTATCCGCGGCGTGTATCGCGTGTTTCCTGAGCTCGAGTCCCGCGCTCCTATGGGGCTGGCTCGCGCTGCTGCCCATCCCGGCCCTCGTGGCCCTGGCTGCCCTTCCCGTCCGCAGCAATCGCCTCGAGCTCTACGGCGACCGCCTCGTCGTCGTGTACGCTAGGACGCGTTCGGTGATACCCTACGCCCACGTGCGGGGCGTCCGACGCACCAGGACGCTCTGGGCGGGGACGGCCAACTCGCTCGACCGCGTCTACATCGAGGCGCCCTACGACGGCGACGCCATCGTCTCGGTCAGAGACAACGACGCCCTCGTGGCGGAGCTGGGGCGCAGGTGCGGCCTTGGGCCCGGCGCCTGACGCCCCGAAAGGAAGAGAGGATGGACGTCCCGCACTGGCCCTACTGGAGGAAGTATTCCCTCGGCGGCACACAGGTCTGGTACGCGGACTGGGGCGACTGCCCCTTCGACACTGGTCTACATGAGCCCAGTTGAGTTCAGGAACGCAGGGCTGTCCCTGTAAAAAATGTTTAAGCTACCGTTGCAAACCCATTCTCCCGCGCAGAGAGCCCCGGGTAGGCCGAGCTCGCGTCGGGCATGTAGCCCATACGCCTCCGGGCGGCGGCAAGCCCGCGCCCGCCGCGCTCGCCGAACAGCTCAACCGAGCCCGAGCTGGGGCAGGCGGTGCCAGTGACGATACAGATGAGCATAGCCTTCCCGGCGACGATTTCGCCGAAGCGCCCGTAGACACACCCCGCCTCGAGCGCGACGGCG
>URTW01000019.1 GCA_900550815.1 uncultured Collinsella sp. | reverse complement strand
GCCGACGGCAACGACATCGACCAGATCCGCGCCGCCTATGCCGCGGCTCGCGCCACCACGGGGCAGCCGACCGCCATTATCGCCGAGACCATGAAGGGCAAGGGCGTTGCCTTTATGGAAAACCAGGTGGGTTGGCACGGCAAGGCCCCCAACGATGAACAGTTTGAGCAGGCCATGGCAGAGCTCACGGCCGCCGGAGAGGAGCTCTAGGATGGCAGACGTCAAGAAAATCGCCACGCGTGTAAGCTACGGCGAGGCCCTCGTCGAGCTCGCCAACGAGCACGATGACTTTGTGGTCCTCGACGCCGACCTGGCCGCCGCCACGCAGACCGGCAAGTTCAAGGCCGCCTGCCCCGATCGTTTCTTCGATGTGGGCATTGCCGAGAGCAACCTGATGGGCGTCGCCGCCGGTATCGCGACCACCGGTCGTGTTGCCTTCGCGAGCACCTTTGCCATGTTCGCTGCCGGTCGCGCCTTTGAGCAAGTTCGTAACTCCATCGGCTACCCGCACCTCAACGTTAAGATCGGTGCCACGCACGCCGGTATCTCGGTGGGCGAGGATGGCGCCACGCACCAGTGCTGCGAGGATATCGCCCTCATGCGCGTCATCCCCGGCATGACCGTGATCGTTCCTGCCGACGACGTCGAGGCCCGTGCCGTGACGCGCGCCGCCTACGAGTGCGACGGTCCGGTGTACATGCGCTTCGCCCGTTTGGCCTCGCCGGTTATCAACGACCCCGAAACCTACAAGTTCGAGGTGGGCAAGGGCATCGTCATGCGCGAGGGCACCGACGTCACCATCATCGCCTGCGGCCTGATGGTCGGCGAGGCGCTCGAGGCCGCTGAGCAGCTTGCTGCTGAGGGCATCGATGCCGAGGTCATCAACATGCACACCATCAAGCCCATCGATGCCGACCTGATCGTCAAGAGCGCCACCAAGACCGGCCACGTCGTGACCGTCGAGGAGCACTCTGTGATCGGTGGCCTGGGCAGCGCCGTTGCCGACGTCCTGTGCGAGCAGTGCCCGACGCCGCTCAAGAAGATTGGCGTCAACGACACCTTCGGTGAGTCTGGCCCGGGTGCCGAGCTCCTGCACAAGTACGGCCTGGACGCCGCCAACATCATGGCGACCACCAAGGAGTTCTTGGCCTAGAGCAGCCATCGCTCAATCGGCAACAAGCCAATCGCATTCAAACGCCGACAGGGGCGTCCTCAAAGAGGGCGGCCCTGTTTTATATTTCAGCTAAATCAGAGCCGCACCAAGCGAGGCTTTCTCCGGGAAGAGAGCCCAGTACAGCAAAGTGCAATTCAGACCCTTCCAACTTTGTATATGCAGTACCCCAAGATAAACGCGGCGGCCCCTTAATAGCCGCAGGCCGCGTACAGGGTTACCTCCCAAATCTTTCCGCAGGACGGAGGAGCCCCCGCAGCGCGAAGCGCGCAGCGGGGGCTCCGACATGTCCGAGGACGATTTGGAAAGTAACCCCGTGTCCGGCCGGAGGGACCCAAACACGGCCATGCTTCTTATGTGCAGCAAAGCTAATGCTGCTAAAATACAAAGCGCTCATGTAGTTTAAACGCACGACGATAAGGAGCACCAGTGGGTAACCACTTCCGTACCTCCGGTGCGGGCGATGATGCCCCCAAGACGCAGGCAGGCGTCCAGGGCAGTCGTTTCGCCACTCCGGATTCAGAGGGCCAGCCTGTTGCTCAGGCCCCCGCTCAGCCGGCAGATCAGGCACAGCCGGCATCCGATCCCTTTGCCTACAATCCAACCAGCGATGTCGCGCTTTCCGGCACGGCGGGTTTTGAGCCCGTTCAGGCCGTGACCGCTCGCGTGGAGCAGCCTCAGGCTGGTGCCGCCACGCCGCAGCCTACCATGGCCGGCATTCCCGACCCCATGGCCCCTGCGACGCCGGCTCCTCAGCCTGCGCAGTCCGGTCTCTTTGCTGCTATTCCCGATCCCACGCAGCCTGCTGCCCCGGTGGTCGAGAGCGATCAGGCCGCCGAGGTCGCAAGCCTCGATAACGCGCTCAACAACCCCGATTTCACGTCGGTGTTTGCGCCCATCGATCCGCAGGCCAGCCGCAAGAAGATGGCCAAGCAGGCCGGTGTCGAGCCCGTCATCCTTATGGAGCATGTCACCAAGATCTATCCGGCACAGCCCAACAAGCCTGCACTCGACGACATCAACATCGAGATCTATCCGGGCGAGTTCGTCTTCCTGGTCGGTCACTCCGGCTCGGGTAAGACCACGCTGCTGTCGACGCTCAACCGCGACGTCAAGCCGACGAGCGGCCGCATCCTGGTTGCCGGTCAGGACCTCATGAAGATCAAGAATCGCAAGGTTCCGTTCCTGCGCCGCCAGATTGGCGCCGTGTTCCAGGACTTTAAGCTTCTGCCGCAAAAGACCGCCTACGAAAACGTGGCGTTTGCCCTGCAGTGCATCGGCAAGCCCAAGGGCGTCATTCGCAGCCAGGTGCCCGAGGTGCTGCGTCTGGTCGGTCTGGCCGATCAGATGGACTCGCTGCCCGACCAGCTTTCCGGTGGCGAGCAGCAGCGCGTTGCCGTCGCCCGTGCTATGGTCAACCGTCCGCCGCTGCTGATCTGCGACGAGCCCACGGGCAACCTCGACCCGGCGATCTCGCTGGGCATCATGAAGCTGCTCGAGCGTATTAACCGCACTGGCACCACCGTGATCGTCGCCACGCACGACCGCGAGATGGTCGATAGCATGCACCGTCGCGTGATCGCCCTCGAGGGCGGCCACGTCATCCGCGACCAGGAGAGGGGAGGTTACGGCAACTATGGCACCAACTAACGTGGGCTACTCCTTCAAAGAGGCAATCAGCCACTTCTTCCGTAACTGGACTACCTCGCTCGGCGCCGTCATCACGATCTTCCTTTCGCTGTTTATCATCGGCCTGTTCATCATGGGCTCCGCGATGCTGAACTCCGTGATCGGCACCGTCGAGGATCAGGTTGTCATCAACGCGTTCATTAGTGATGACGCCGATCAGGCCGATGTTCAGGCTTTTGAGGCCGAGCTTAAGACGTGGAATAACGTCAAGTCCGTGACCTATAAGGACAAGGACGACGCGCTGGCCGAGTATACGAGCAAGATGTCGGGCAACGCCGACGCCACCATGAGCGCGCTCGATGGCCAGAACCCGCTGCCGGCTTCGTTTGCAATTGAGATGGACGATCCGTCCAAGGTCGAGAGCACGGCAAAGAAGCTCAAGAAGGATGCCGATTTCCAGAAGATCGCGGATGACGGCGACGTCAACGCGAGCGTGCTGTACGGCCAGGAGGAAGTGAGCCGCCTGTTCCAGGTGACCAACTATATCCGCATCGCCGCCGTGGTGCTCGTTGGCCTTCTGACCTTTATCGCTTTCATCTTCATCAACAACACGATTCGCCTATCCATCACGGCGCGTCGTCGTGAGATTGCGATTATGCGTCTGGTCGGCGCCAGCAACGGCTTCATTCGTGGCCCGTTTATCACCGAGGGCGTGCTGCAGGCCATTTTGGGCTCGCTGCTTTCCATCGGCGTTCTGGAGCTTCTGCGCAATCTGATGATCCCGCGTCTGCAGGAGAGCATCGGCTGGATGTCGTTTGCCCTGCCGATGCAGTACTACTTGGTGACCTATGCTGCGCTGATTCTGGTCGGCGTGATTATCGGTCTCTTTGGTTCTGCCATCGCCATGCGCCGCTACCTGCGCGTGTAGGCATGCTTGGAATTCATCCCTTCCAACGGGTCGTCTCTTATGGGGCGGCCCGTTTTTTGATCCCTAGGGGACGGCAGGAAAGCGAATCATTTGGGTAGACTCTTTGGAGTTCGCAATCGATAGTTAGGAGGCGCCATGGGGCGCAATAACAAGCATAAGCGTGGAGCTCGCAATCAGCGCGGGCCGGTGCGCAGCGAACGCCGTCCGAGCCTGACCGGGCGCGTGCAGCTCCATGAGCATAGCGCCTACGTTGTAACCGAAAACGGCGACTACAAGGTCATGGGCCGCGGTAAGCGCGAGATCATGGACGGCGATACCGTTGCCGTGAGCATTAAGAACAGCCCGCATGGCGAGCGTCGCGCCGTGATCGAGGGCGTGGTTGAGCGTGCAGCTATAAGCGTGGTGGGCACGTACCAGACCGCCGGTCCGCTCGGTGTGATCGAGCCGCTCGATTCGCGTCTGAAGGCCGACTTCTTCATTCTGCCCGAGGATACCTCGGCGGATCGTCTGGGTGTCCACCCGGGTGATGCTGTTGTCGCGCGCATTTTGACCTACCCGACGCGCCTGGAATCGGGCACTGTGACGATCGAACGCCGCATTGGCGGAGATGACGCGCCCGATTTGGGCGTTCAATATGTGATGGCGCGTTACGGCTATACCGATAGCTATCCCGAGGCCGCGCTAGACGAGGCCGAGGGGCTTTCGCTCGATGTGTCCGCGGCGCTTAAGGACCCGCTCCGCCGCGATCTGCGCGACCGCTTTGTCATCACGATCGACCCGGTCGACGCGCGCGACTTTGACGATGCCATTTCGCTGGAGCGCACGCCCGAGGGCGGCTATAAGCTGGGTGTGCATATCGCCGACGTTTCACACTATGTGGCTTGGGACGGGCATATCGATCTTGAGGCTCGCCATCGCACGACATCGGTGTATTTGGCCGATCGCGTGCTTCCCATGCTGCCCGAACGCCTGTCCTGTGACCTGTGCTCGCTTCGCCCTGACGAGGACCGTCTTGCGTTTACCGTCGATATCGAGCTCGATGCGCAGGGTCGCGTGCGGCATTACGATCCGTATCCCAGCGTGATTCGCTCGCGTGTGCGTATGGACTATGACGGCGCCGAGGCGCTGCTGGTGCGTGCCGGCGCGGTTGAGTATTCGGTGCTGGAGGGTGCGGCCGAGGATGTTGCGGCTGCCGAGACCTCGCGCGAGGAAGCGCTTGAGCGCGGTCTTGCGTGCGAGGAGGCCGCCCGCGGCTACAACGTCGACCTCGGCGATTTCCTTGTCGCCGCCAACGAACTCGCCGAACTTCGCCGTCGTATTCGTCGCGCCCGCGGCTCAGTCGATTTTGACACGGCCGAGATTCGCGCTCTATTGGATGAGGACGGAGTACCCGTGCAGATTGTGGCGCGTGAGCGTTCGTGTGCCACGTCGCTTATCGAGGAAGCCATGCTGCTCGCCAACGAGTGCGTTGCAGAGTGGCTGGCAGACCGTGATATCGAGGCCTGCTATCGCGTGCATGAGGATCCGAGCCCCGATAGCCTGCACGGTGCCGCCGTTGCGCTGGCGCAGCTAGGCATCATCGACGATCGCCGTGCTGCCGGTATTGCCCTGGGGAGTCCCGATGAGCTGCAGGCTGCAGTCGATGCTGCCGCCGGTACGGCCAACGCACCGCTCGTCAACACGCTGCTTCTGCGCAGCATGCAGCGCGCGTTGTACAAGCCGCGCAACGAGGGCCACTTTGCGCTCGCTGCGCCGTGCTACTGTCACTTTACGAGTCCCATCCGTCGCTACCCCGATCTGGTGGTGCACCGCGTACTCAAGCTGCAGTTGGCCTATGAGCAGCTCGGCGGCAAGGACGCCTTGGTTCGCACGCCGCGGCTGATCGGCAAGGGGCGCGAGTCGCTGCCGCGCATTCTGCCGCAGATCTGCCGCACATGCAGCGATGCCGAGCGCGCGGCAGATGCCGCCAGCCATGCGACGCAAAAGATCAAGATTGCCCAGTACTATGAGGACCGTCTGGGCGAGCGCTATGCCGGAACCGTCTCGTGGGTTAGCAGCATGGGCCTTTTTGTGCGCTTGGACCTAACGCAGGTCGAAGGCTTGGTTTCGATCAAGAGCCTGGGCAACGAGTGGTTCGAGTTCGACGAGGACGCGCTTACGCTGACGGGCGCCGACACGGGTACCCGTTACGAGCTGGGGCAGCGCGTGATTGTCGAGGTCTCGCGCGTCAATACCACGCGTGGGCACTTGGACTTTAAGCTTATCCATTAGCCAAATCCCGACTCATGGCGGGGGAGCTGAGGGCGGCCTTTCGGGACCGCCCTTCGCATTTGAATCGTGACTACCTTGCCGTCTGCTCGGCCGCCCGCTTACCTGCTATTTGAGAGGTAAAACCTACCAAAATAAACCTGTCCCTTTTTGGCAGGTTTACAAGAAAGCGGGGATGAGATGGCGACGGTGTACGGTTATGCGCGGGTGAGCTCGCGCGATCAGAACCTTAATCGGCAGCTGGATGCGCTGGGCGCCTATGGCGTGGGCTCGGCGAATATTTATGCCGACCATGCGAGCGGCAAGGACTTCGATCGACCGCGTTATCGCGAGCTGCTACACGTCCTGGGAGACGGGGACGTGCTGGTGGTGCTTTCTATCGACCGACTTGGTCGTAATTACTCCGAGATTCTTGAGGAATGGCGACGCATTACCAAGGAGCTCGGGGTTGCCATTGTGGTGTTGGATATGCCATTGCTTGACACGCGCGTCAGGGCCAGCGGCGCGCCGGATGTGACCAACACCCTGATTGCCGATATTGTGCTGCAGCTGCTGAGCTACGTGGCGCAGGTGGAGCGTGAAAATATCCATCGGCGCCAGGCGGAGGGAATTGCAGCGGCGCGGGCGCGAGGGGTCCGTTTCGGTCGACCTCGCAAGCCGTGCCCTCCTCAGTTTGAGCTGGTGCGCGATAGCTATGAGGCGGGCGATATTACCCGCAGCCAGGCAGCAAAGTGCTTGGGCGTGTGCGTGGGGACGTTCGATCGCTGGATGCGCGAGGCGGGGTAGGGGTTTGCGTCGCTTCGTCGCTTCCTGTTGCGATTCAAATTTTGATACGGTGACGATGTCATTTGGGGCTACACTCGCTGATATTCAAAAAAAATGGAGGGTGGCCCTTGGCGCGCATAAAACAAATAATCGGATGGACCGCGATCATTCTGTTCGCTGCAACGCTGGCGGGTATCTGGGTGCTGACGGAGCAAAATGCGGTGGAGACGTCGTTGCTGAGCGAGTCCACCGCGCGTGTGGTGGAGGGTCAGGCCACGGGCGTTCAGGCTGTCGATGCCACAGGTGAAGCTCAGGCGAAGAACGGAATGACCGGGGGCACCGATTCGGCTGCCTCGAATGTCCGGTCTGGCCGACTTGCTTCCATTCGCATGTGGGTGGGCACGAACGTCCGTCGCGTTGCCCATACCGTAGAGTTTTTCTTCGTCGGATTGTTTGACTCGGTGGTCGTGGTTTGCTTTTCCAGGCGTCCGTGGAGCGTATGCTCCCGTTGCGTGCCCGTATTGCTCTTTTGCGCCGCCTGCTCCGTTGGCGATCAGGTACATAAGATCTTTGTTCCCGGCAGGCATTTCGACGTTATCGATTTAGGATTCGATGCTGCGGGCTATGTCACCGCCATGCTGTTGGTATTGCTGGCAGTGGCGTTGGTGCACCATGCGACTCGGCCGATCGGCGCCCATGCGAGGCGCTAGCCGGTAACAAACCCGTTTCTGATAATGCGACCTCGTTGAATTATTTTGTGTCGCGCGTATTTCCGAGCGGTCGGATTTGAGGGGCGAGCGGTAGAACGCTCGCCCTTTGTGCGCCACGATGCGGCACAATGTACCGCAAAAGCTGTTTGTATCCGGTACGAATCGTTCGTTGGTCTTTAATTCTTCTCAACGGAGGTGTTTGAGATGGCAAACGGATTGCTTTTGCGGCTTCGCGAGCGTGAGCTCAGCGCGAGCCCGGCGGAACGCAATGTCATCGCATATGTAAGCGCTCATCCGCATGAGGTGGTCGGGCTGTCCGTCCGCGGTCTTGCCGATGTCACGTTCTCCTCGCCCTCGAGCATTTTGCGCTTTTGCAAGCGTTTGGGTTTTGCGGGCTACAAGGAGTTCCAGCGCGAACTGATTGCCGAGCTGGCGCTCTTAGGTGACAAGAAAGACATAGCTCTCGAGGACATCTCCATGGATGACAGCGTCGAACGTATCGTGGGGAAGGTGATGAAAAGCAACGTGCGCACGATCGAGGCGACGGCGCGAACGCTCGATTACACCGTCTTGGAGCGATGCGCGGCCCGTCTTAAGCGGGCACGCGCGGTCAATCTGTTCGGTATTGGTGCCTCTCGTTTGGTCGCGCACGATCTGGCGCAAAAGCTCATGCGTGTCGACAAAGAGTGCCATCTGTACGACGACTGGCATGATCAGCTCTTGTGTGCCAAGAACATGCATGAGGGCGATATGGCAATCGCCTTTAGCTACTCGGGCTTGACGCAAGAGGTGCTGGACTGCACCGCCGAGGCTCAACGTCACAACTGTTCCGTCGTGGCCGTTACCAAAGTAGATGGATCATCCAAGCTTGCCACCATGGCCGATGCCGTGCTCGGCGTCGCTGCGAGTGAACCCTTGGTCCGCAGCGGTGCCATGGCTTCGCGTATGGCCCAGCTTATGGTTGTCGATGCCCTGTACGCTGCTTACGTTGCCAGCGACTACGAACGGGCGACGCATGTCATTAAGCAAAACTACATCGAGAAACAGGAAAGATGAGGTGAATGAAATGCTCGATTTAACAAAATTCACGACCGAACAGCGTAATCAAAGGTCAATGGACCTCGATACGATGACATCGCTGCAAATCGTCACGACGATGAACGATGAGGATCTTCGTGCCGTCCAGTCGGTCACGAAAGTGCTGCCCCAGGTTGCCACAGCAATCGACTGGGCTGCTGAGACACTCGAGCGCGGCGGGCGCGTCTTTTACATGGGCGCAGGCACCAGCGGTCGTCTGGGCGTACTCGACGCTTCGGAGTGTCCGCCCACGTTTGGCGTGTCACCCGATCTGATTGTCGGGCTCATTGCCGGAGGCGAGACGGCGTTTATCAAGGCTGTCGAAGGTGCCGAAGACAGCGAGGAGCTTGGCGCGAGCGACCTGCGGGAGCGTGGACTCTCGGACAAGGATCTTGTCGTTGGCCTGGCGGCAAGCGGCCGTACTCCTTATGTGGTGGGCGGCCTTGCGTACGCCAAGGCAACTGGGTGCAAGACCATTGCAATTGCCTGCAACCAAGGGTCGAAGATCGGGGAGAGCGCAGATCTTGCCATTGAGCCCGTGCCCGGTCCCGAGGTGCTGACCGGCTCAACGAGGCTCAAGGCGGGAACGGTTCAAAAGCTCATTCTCAACATGATTTCGACCGGTGCCATGGTCAAGATCGGCAAGGTATACCAAAACCTGATGGTCGATGTGCAGCAGACGAACGAGAAGTTGGTGGTGCGCGGCCAGAACATCGTGATGGAGGCGACCGGCTGCACGCGCGAGCGCGCTGTTCAGGCGCTTGCGGATGCCGGCGGCCACGTAAAAACCGCTATTGTCTCGGTGCTGTTGGACTGCGATGCCGAGCAGGCTGCGGTAGCTCTTGAACGGGCGCACGGCCATGTCCGTACTGCGGTGAGTGGCCATGAGAAGAGCAATGCCGATGTCCAATAGGTGCACGGCGTGAGCTGATATGACATCCAGACGAGATACCCAATACAAGGAGGAGTTATGACGAACAAAGAGCTGGCTCAAAAGCTGCTGGACCTTTTGGGCGGTAAAGACAACGTGCTGGCAAACGCGGCGTGCATGACGCGCCTGCGCGTGACCGTCAAAGACACGGGCAACGTCGACACGGAGGGCATTAAGGCACTCGACGGCGTGATGGGCCTGGTCGAGGACGACACGATGCAGGTCGTGCTGGGTCCGGGCAAGGTGAATAAGGTGCTCGAGGAGTTCTCCAAGCTCACCGGCCTTGCGAAAGGCGTTGCTGACGAGAGCGTGGTTGACGCTGCGGCCACAAACAAGGCCGCGCAGAAGGCCAAGTACGAGTCTAAGCCGGTTCAGGCCTTCCTCAAGAAGATTTCCAATGTCTTCGTCGCCCTGCTTCCCGGCATCATTGCGGCTGGCCTCATCAACGGTATCTGCAACGTCATTAACGTCTCGACGGCAGGCGCGCTTGCAGGCGAGTGGTGGTACCAGGGCATTCGTTCCATGGGCTGGGCCCTGTTTGCCTATCTGCCCATCTTGGTGGGCTATAACGCGGCACGTGAGTTTGGTGGCTCCGCTGCGCTGGGCGGCATCGCCGGCATGATGTGCATCGCCAACAGTGCCATGCCCCTGCTTGCGCCTGGCGCGGCTGATCCTGCCACTGCCATTCTGCTGCCGCTCACCAATGCGCAGTACAACCCCGCAGCGGGCGGCATGATCGCGGCTCTCATCGCTGGCGCATTTTTTGCCTGGATGGAGCGTCAGATTCGCAAGGTTATGCCCAACGCACTCGACACGTTCTTGTCCCCGCTGCTGGTGCTCATCATCGGCGCCTTTGCTCTGATGCTCGTCATCCAGCCGGTTGGTGCATGGCTGACGACTGCCATCTTTAGCGTTTTGACCTTTATCTTCGAGAAGCTGGGCGTCCTGGGCGGCTATATCCTGTCGGCAGGCTTCTTGCCGCTGGTTTCCGTCGGCCTGCATCAGGCGCTCACGCCGATCCACGCTATGCTCAACGATCCCGACGGCGCTACCAAGGGTATCAATTACCTGCTTCCCATCCTTATGATGGCTGGCGGCGGCCAGGTCGGTGCCGGTTTGGCGCTGTACTTTAAGACCAAGAACGCCAAGCTCAAGAAGTACGTCGCAGAGTCCATTCCCGTTGGAATCCTGGGTGTGGGCGAGCCTCTGATGTATGCTGTTACGCTGCCGCTCGTTCGTCCGTTTGTGACGGCCTGCCTGGGTGCCGGATTTGGCGGCGCGCTCGCGGCGCTGCTTCACATCGGCACGGTTTCTCAGGGCGTTTCCGGTCTGTTTGGCCTGCTGATCGTCGTTCCTGGCCAGCAACTCGGCTACGTTGCCGCTATGCTGCTTGCCTATGCCGCCGGCTTTGTCCTGACGTGGTTCTTCGGTGTCGACGAGCAGAAGATCAACGAGTTCTTTGGCGAGTAGTTTGATATCGCGAGCCGTGTTGCTCGGGGTTCGCGGCGCGCAGCAGATTTCTTGATGCTATGGTTGTGCCGGCGGGGCTAGCTGCTCCGCCGGCCTTTTTTAAAGGAGCGTTGAAGCGTGAAAACGGGTATTTCGATTTATCTTTCCAGCCCTCTGCAGGATATTGAGCGGACGATTGAACATGGTGCCGCGGCGGGTGCGCGCTATGCGTTCACCTCGCTGCATATTCCCGAGGATGGGGGAGCGGCGTATGCCGATAAGGTCCGTCATGTGCTGTCGCTGCTTTCCGCCCGCGGCATTGCGCTCATTGCCGATGTGGGGCCTCGCACGTGCGATTTGCTCGGGCTTGAGCGCATCGAGGACCTGCGCGATCTGGGGTTGGAATACCTTCGTTTGGACTATGGCTTTAGCGCCCAGCGGGTCGCGGAGCTGTCCGGTGTATTTCACATTGTGGTCAATGCATCGACGGTGAGTTCTGATGAAATCGCATTGTGGCGTGAGGCCGGTGCCGATGTGACTCGTTTTGCCGCCTGCCACAATTTTTACCCCAAGCCTTATACCGGTTTAGCTCTGGAGGACATTGCTCGGGTGAATCTTCGTCTTGCGGCGCTTGGATTCGAAATCATGGCTTTTGTGCCGGGTGATGCTATCGTTCGCGGGCCGGTATTCGAGGGACTGCCGACGGTCGAGGCGCAGCGCGGTCGCGCGTCAAAGGTTGCTCTCAATATGCTTGAGCTTGCACATGGCGCCGATTGCGACATTGTGTTGGTCGGCGACCCCGATCTATCCGATGCGGGCTGGGCGCAGTTTGCTCAAGTTTCCGCCGGATACGTGGACCTGCAATGTGAGCTTGAGCCCGGTTATGCCTATGTGCGCGGGCAGATTCATCACGACCGGCCCGACTCGAGCGTCCTCATTTTTAGGTCTCAGGAGTCACGTACGACGCTTAAGCCGGATTCCGTGCCGACGGATGCCGGAGCCGGCCTGCCGCGAAAGGCGGGGTCGATCGCTGTGAGCAATAGCGGATATGGGCGCTACGAAGGCGAGCTTGAGATTGCGCGGGTCGATCTTCCCGGTGACGAGCGCATGAACGTTGCGGGCCATATCACGCCCGAGGCAATGGAACTGCTGCCGTTTATCAAGCGCGGATTCGGGGTACGGTTCGTTTAACGTGTGACCCGCGGGCTACAATTGGCCCATCATACGAAGGCGCCTCGTGTGGCGTGTGCCTGCGTTGGCCGATCTATATTCGGAGGATTCCCATGACTGTACTGTTTGTTGAATATCCCAAGTGCTCGACCTGTAAGAAGGCCAAGGCATGGCTGGACGAACATGGGGTAGAGTATATCGATCGCGATATCGTTTTGGACAATCCCACGGCTGATGAGCTTGCGACCTGGATTGCTCGTTCGGGGCTGCCGGTGCGGCGCTTCTTTAATTCGTCGGGCATGAAATATCGAGAGCTGGGCCTGAAGGCGCGTCTGGATGCGGGCATGACGGATCGGGAGTGCTACGAGCTGCTGGCGACCGACGGCATGCTGGTCAAGCGTCCGCTGCTGGTGGGCGACGACTTTGCGATTCCCGGCTTTAGGGAAGCGGCTTGGGCCGAGGCGTTGCTGTAGCGGCTGCGGAAAGTGCGACCCGGAATTCGCTTCCAGAATGGGATGCACTTTCCCAAAGTGGCCGGTTGCGGAAAGCACGTCCCATTCTGAGCTTCGATTGCGGGACACGGTTTCCGGTTGAGGGCTCGACGGGAAAGTAGGGGCCAGTTTGAGCTTGAAATCTGGGACGCACTTTCCGCCGGCGGGCCTGCCTCAGTCAGTCCGCCAGCTGTGCCCATTCGTGCGGATCGTAGACTTTTACGTGCTTGTTGGGCTTGCCGCTCCAGTACTCCTCGTCCATAAAGGGCAGATATGCCTGGACGCCGGGGCAGATAAAGGGAATCCGCTGCTGTTGCAGTCGCTCGCGCTGGCGCTGCTCCAGGTGCGCCTCGGATATGACGGTCGGCATGCCGGACAGCTCGACGAGGCTTGCCTGGATTCGCTTAAGGTCGGGGAGTCCCGCGTGCCATGACATCCGCATGATCAAAAAGGATGCACGGCGGTATTTTGCCTGCACCACAGTAATGGCGGGGCGCAGTGTGGGATGGATTTTGTCCCGTTCGGGCCAAAGGTCGGCAGTGATCTCGAGGCCCAGGGTCTCCCATAGGTAATCAAGCTCTTCGTCCATGGCGCCTCGATATCTACGCGATCATTGATACCTCGATTGTGTTGCCTGGTGCTATCGTTTTCGCGGTAGAATCTGCCAACGGTTGACGGCTACCGCTCACGGCGTTTTGCCCTTCGTGTACAGCGGTTGGCTTCACAGGTCCTTCACGGGTTGGACTAAATTAGGCCAATTTGACTGAATTTCAAAAAAGTCAAAATTGGGGCTTGCGTCACGGCGGGACTTCCCGTATATTTCTTTCTTGCGCAAAGGCACAGCCGAGCGCAGCGATGCAGTCATTGGGATGTCGTCTAATGGCAGGACAGCGGATTCTGGTTCCGTCAATGGGGGTTCGACTCCCTCCATCCCAGCCATTGCATTTGCTACATATGGCCCGTTCGTCTAGCGGTTTAGGACGCCGCCCTCTCAAGGCGGAGATCACCAGTTCGAATCTGGTACGGGCTACCAAAATTGAACGCCCGGGCCTCGTAAGAGACCCGGGTTTTGTGTATTGACCGTATATACGGCGCCTGCCGTGTTTCGCTCAGATCGAGGAGCCGCCACGGAGCTGCCCATCAGCTTGCAAGACATCACGTATGCCGAGAACTATCTGGCGCAGGGCGACCTGGCTACGGCGACGCCGCTGCTGGAGCGTCTGGTGGAGCTCGCCGAGGAGTATATCGACGCTGAGTGCAAGACGGAGGAGAAGCGCCAATACTTTAGCTTCGATAGCAAGTTTGAGCGCTTGGCCTATCGCCGCGTGGAGAAGGATCCGCGCGAGCTCGTGCAGGTCGAGGTGCCGTTTGACCGCCTGTACTCTGATATGGCGTTTGCCTACATTCGCCAGCAGGATTATGTGAGCGCTCGTAATGCCCTGATGCAGGCTGTGCGTTGGGACCCCATGAACTGCAACTATCGCTTGGATTTGGCCGAGCTGTTCCGCGCACTCGAGGACAAGCAGGAATGGGCATCGCTCTCGTTCTCGGTGCTGGAGCGTGCAAGCGATGGCAAGTGCGCCGCCCGCGCTTACGCCAATCTAGGTCAGTATTTCTTGGAGCCCGAGACCGAGAACGTTTCGGCTGCCGTGGGCTGCGCGCGTCTGGCACTGCGCCTGGCGCCCAACGATGCGCATACGACGCGCCTGCTCAACAAGATCCATACCACCTATCCGGATGCCGCCGAGGAGAGCGACGAGCACGTGATGGGCGAGCTGGCGTTGCAGGGCGTTCCGACCTCACCTTCGGCCGAGATTGCCATCTGCCTGATTATGTGCGCGACCGATGCTGCAAGCGACGGCGACAAGCAGGAGGCGACGCGCCTGACGGTGCGTGCTCGCGACTTGGTGGGCGAGGAAGCCTGCGCGGCGATTATCAAACTGGTGCGCGAGAGCGATGCTGAGCTCAATGCCGAGCGCAAGGCAAAGCGCGAGGCTGCGGGCTCAAACGCCGATGGCGCCAAGGAGGCCGGCGATGCCCAGTAAGCGCGAGCGCAAGCTCATTTCCAAGAATCGCTCGGCACATCACGAGTACTTTATCGATGAGACGTTCGAATGCGGTATCGAACTGAGTGGCACCGAGGTCAAGTCGATTCGCGAGCGCGCCTGCCAGATTACCGATACCTTCGCGCTGATCCGCGGCGGGGAGTGCTGGCTCGTCGGCCTGCATATCCACCCTTATAGCCATGGTGGCGTGTGGAATCGCGATCCCGACCGTCGGCGTCGTCTGCTGCTGCACCGCAAGGAGATCGACTTTCTTGACGGCAAACTTCGCAACCGTGGTTATGCGCTGGTTCCGTTGGAGCTCTACTTTAATACCGACGGCCGCGTAAAGCTGCTGCTGGGTCTGGGTCGCGGCAAGAAGCTCTATGACAAGCGCGAGGACATGGCCAAGCGTGATGTCCAACGCGAGATCGACCGCGCCCTCAAAGAGCGCAATCGCTGACCACCCTTCATAAGTTGCGGTGGAATACGGACTGTTTTGCCTGATTGAGGGACTATTCAGTCCCTATTTCACCGCAACTGCGGGCGTCTCATCTTTCTTACTGTTCTGACACATATGTCTCAAAGGCGGCGTCCGTTATGGGCGTCGCCTTTTTTGTGGGTACATACATCCATGAGGTTCAATCCTGGGTTAGGGGAGTGATCGTTATGGACAAAACTGCGTTCTTTACGATGCCGAGTGGCCTGTACGTGGTGAGCGCCGCGGCGGACGGGCTGCGTGCCGGCTGCGTTATCAACACAGCAGTGCAGGTGACATCCGCCCCGCCGCGTATTTCGGTTGCCGTGAACAAGGACAATGTCACCTCGGGCGTCATCGCATCGGCCAAAGCGTTCGCGCTGACCGTGATCGATCAGACCGCCGACATGCTCTACATCGGTAACTTTGGGTTCCGCACCAGCAGCGATTATGACAAGTTTGCCAAATACGAGACCCGCGAGACGGCTCTGGGCATGCCCTATGTGCCCGAGCACGCGGCGGCCCTGTTTAGCTGCCGTTTGATCGACACAGTGGATGTGGGCACGCATCTGCTGTTTATTGGCGAGGTCGAGGATGCCGAGCGCCTGAGCGACGAGACGCCGCTGACGTACGACTACTATCACAAGGTGCTAAAGGGCAAGACGCCGCCCAAAGCCTCGTCGTATCAAGGCTAGAAATGTTCTAAAAATACTTGCATTATCTTATTGAGAATATATACTAATAAGTAAGTACACCAGCAGTCACGTTCGAGAGGAGAACATCATGGCTGAGGAGAAGAAGACGTATAAGTTTGTGTGCACCGTTTGCGGTTACGAGGTTGAGGTCGACACGCCCGAGCTGCCCGAGGACTACGTGTGCCCGGTGTGCGGCGTCGGTCCCGATCAGTTTGAGCTCGTCGAGGAGTAACTCGCAGGCACACGGCGAAAGCCGAACATAGCTCTGTCCAAGGGTCCCGGTCGAATTCTCGGCCGGGACCCTTTTGATTTATCTGACGGTTTAAAACGGTCTCACGTGTTACAGATTAAGACGTTATATCTGGACAGTCACGCCATCCCAATTACATCCCCGTTAGCAGCACGATGTCGAGAATCGTCACGATGACGCCGATCCCTACGAGCAGCGCGTTGAGCGGGCGCGAGTTGGCGTATTTGCCCATAACGTGGGCTGAGCTGGTGAGCCGTATGAGCACAAAGACCGTAATCGGCAGCTGAAGCGACAGCAGTGCCTGACTCCAGATGAGACCTTCAAAAGGATTTGGGACGACCAGACACGCCGCCACTGCGCCGGCGAAACAGGCCGCCACCCCGATCGAGGAATGTCGGTCGTGGATGTCGTATTCCTCGTCGAACATGCCCGCGGTGATGGTGCCCGCCGCCATGCCCGCCGTCACACTACTCGATATGCCCGCAATCAGCAGTGCCACCGCAAAGATGGTCGAGCTTGCCGGGCCCAGAATGGGGGAGAGCGTGTCCGCTGCGACGGCGAGGTCGTCTACGACAATGCCATGCGCAAAGAAGGTCGTTGCGGCCAGGATGACCATGGCCGAGTTGATCGCCCAGCCCACGCCCATCGAAAAGAGCGTGTCGAAGAGCTCGTAGCGCAGACGTTCCTCGATAATCTGCTCGCCTTGGCCTTCGAAGTGCATGGATTGGATGACCTCGGAGTGCAGGAAGAGGTTGTGGGGCATAACGACCGCGCCTATGACACTTACGATAATCGCGGCCGAGCCGGTGGGCATACTGGGTGTGATCCAGCTTGTGGCGGCTTGCGGCCAGTCGACCTTGACTAGTGCAAGCTCGGCTAAAAACGAAAGTCCCACCACGCCCACGAAGGCGATGATCCAGCGTTCGGCGCGTTTGTAGGAGCTTGTCATGAGCATGACAATCGATGCCGCCGCCACGATGATGCAGCCGGCGCGGACGGGCAGGCCATAGAGCTTTTGAAGGGCGATCGCACCGCCCTGGACTTCGGCCATGGCGGGGGCGATGGTCGCAAGATAGGCACTGGCGAGCACCGTGCGCCCAACGAAGCGGGGGAGGTAACGTGTCGTGGCCTCGGCAAGACAGGCGCCCGTGGCGATACCCAGGTGCGCCGCGTTGTGCTGCAGCACGATGAGCATGATCGTGGACAGCGTGACGATCCACAGCAGCGCGTAGCCAAACTGCGAGCCGGCGGCCATATTGGAGGCCCAATTGCCCGGGTCGATAAAGCCGACGGTCACGAGCAGGCCGGGCCCGATATGCCGTGCGATGTCTAGGCCTCCGTGGCCGCCAGTGCGTCGGGAGCCAAATTGATGTTTGAGTTGGTTGAGCATGTTGTTGAACATGGTGGGTTCCTGCATATGGGTGGTGCGGCGCCGCGCTTGGAGCACGTGGCGCCGCGCGCTGGGCTTGGGCTGGGGCTACTTGTGCGCCTTGCCCTGATTGGCCACGGCGTCGATCTTGGCGGCGATGGTTGCCGGGTCGCCGATGTAGCGCTGATCGAGGACGGTGATCTCGGCAGCGTAGGGGTAGACGAGCGGCACACCGGTGGGGTTGGTGACCTTGACGATCTCCTCGGGCGTGAGGTGCTCGAACTTCATGACGAGCGAG
>URTW01000018.1 GCA_900550815.1 uncultured Collinsella sp. | reverse complement strand
CTTTTTTTTGTTTTGCCTCCGGTGCGGGGCGGGTCGCCGCTTGCTCTGTTTTTTCTTGTTTTTTTTTTTTTTATAACTCTTTTCCCCCCCCCGGCGGGGGTCCTGTGTAGTCACCCTTTAGGCGGAACTCTCCTAATTATTTGGATGAGTCGTTTACTTACTTGTACTGTTACCGTCTTCCCGCTCTTGTTGGGGTATGCTTTGTTCGTATGTAAACGTATGACATGTTGATGGGGGAGGGTGCTATGGCTCGCGAGAGTGCTCGTTCTAAGGATACGGCTAAGCCTGGCATCAAGGAAGTTGCGGCGGTGGCGGGGGTTTCGCCTACTACGGTATCTCGCGTGCTTAATAATCGCGGCTATATTAGCCAAGAGACCCGCGATAAGGTCCATGCCGCGATGAAGCGCATCAACTATACGCCCAACGATATCGCCCGTGCCATGCTCAACGGTCGCCTGAATCTTATCGGTATGATCGTCCCCTATGTCAGCAGTCCGTTTCATGCCCAAGTGGTTCAAGTCATTGAGCATACCCTGGCCGAAAACGGTTTTAAGATGCTGCTGTGCAATAGCGCCAATCGACCCGAGCTTGAGCGCTCTTATATCGACATGCTTCGACGCAATATGGTTGATGGCGTCATCGTCAACTCGCTTAATATCGGTGCTGAGGCGTATGCCGAGATGGGCTTGAGTCTGGTTGGTATCGACTGCGACCTTGGCGAAGCCTCTGTTCAGATTGCGAGCGACAGCTATAGCATCGGCGAACTTGCCACGCGTCGCCTGATCGATGACGGATGTTCACGCATCCTGTGCCTGCGCAGCAATAGCCGCATGCGCATGCCTGCCAATAAGCGTACCGATGCCTACCTCGATGTTGTTGAGCAGGCCGGTTTGCCCGCGCTTGTCCGTGAGGTCGAGTTCGTTAAGCCCGACGACGAAAAGAGCGCGGTCGTTGCGAAGATCCTCGATGAGAACCCCGATATTGACGGCATCTTTGCGGGAGACGACACGATGGCGGCTATCTGTCTTAACGTGATGAAGCAGCGCGGCTTGAGCGCTCCGGATGATATTAAGGTCGTGGGCGCGGATGGTGCCCGCCGCACTATGACGTTTATGCCTGACTTAACAACCGTACGCCAAGATATCGATCGCATCGGTGAGCTCGCGGCGCAATCCATCGTCGCTCTTGTTAACGGCGAAAAGCCCGAATCGAATATCAAGCTCCCCGTTGAACTCATTGAGGGTAAAACCGCGTAGTTCATCCCGTGCCAAAAGAATTCCTCAAACGCCTCTGATGACCGTTCGCCGGTATATGTCAACCGTTTGCCGACGACTGGAACTGCGAAAAGACGTATTGGTGTGAAAACGTTTGACATATGAAAACGATTGACATATCTTGCAGTTGTACCGAGTTAGTATCTCGTGAGAAAGGAAGTCTCGGATGCACAAGGTGTATTACCAGCCTGAGGGAATTTGGGTAGGCGACATCATGCCGTACGGCGAGGACGGCACGTTCTATCTCTATCATCAGCGTGACACGCGAAACCCCGGACCTTTCGGAGAGCCGTTTGGCTGGGCACTCGCGACAACCAAGGACTTCGTCAATTACAAAGACTTTGGCGAGAGCCTTGAGCGTGGCGGCGACGAGGAAGTCGACCAGTATGTTTATGCCGGCACGGTGTTTAAGGTGGGCGACAAGTACCATGCGCTCTACACTGGTTGCAATCGCGATAAGGTCAAGGCACGCTTGATGAAGCAGGTTCTTCTTCACGCAACGAGTGACGACGCCGTCAAGTGGGAGAAGAACATCGCCGAGACGCTGCTTCCGCCCCAGGAGGGTTACGATGACCGCAACTGGCGCGATCCCTTTGTGCTTTGGGATGAGGAGAACGAAGAGTACATGCTCATCCTCGGCACGCGTGTGGGCGAGGACAAGCGTCTGATGACCGGTCGTCTGGTCAAGTTCACCTCCAAGGACCTGGATACCTGGGAGTTCCAGGGCGACTGGTGGAATCCGGGCCTGTACACCATGTTCGAGATGCCTGATCTCTTTAAGATGGGCGACTGGTGGTATCTGGTGTTCTCCGAGTACAGTGATGGCAACAAGACCCGTTACCGCATGTCTCGCTCTATCAACGGTCCTTGGATCACTCCTGCGGACGATTCCTTCGATGGCCGCGCGTACTATGCCGCGCGTACCGCATTTGACGGCGAGCGCCGCGTTCTCTTTGGTTGGGTTCCTACGCGTGACGAGGGCGGTGACCCCAGCTCTTACCTGTGGGGTGGCACCTTTATGCCTCTCGAGATCGTTCAGCGTGTTGACGGAACGCTCGGCACCAAGCTCCCCGACAGCATGCTTGGCGCCTTTGGCGAGGCTAAGGCAGTCGAGGCCTTTGAGCTCTCCTGCGAGTCGGGCAAGGTCGAGCAGGTGCTCGCCGCGGATGCCGGTTCCACCTATATGCTCGATGCCGACATCGAGCTCGCCGGTGACGCTGCCGGCTTCTCGGTGAAGCTTGCCGAGGACGCCGAGTCCGGTCTTGCCTATGAGTTCCGCGCCAACCTGCGTGAGGGCAAGCTCGAGTTTACGGCGGCCCCCCAGTATCCGTGGTTCCAGGTCAACAACATGGGCCTCGAGCGTCCGTTGTTCTTTAAGGGCGAGGGCACTCATCATGTGCGCCTGGTCGTTGACGACGATATCGCAACCATCTTTGTCGATGATGTTGCGCTTAACGCTCGATTCTGCAATAAGCAGGGCCAGGGTGTGGCGCTGACGGTCACCGACGGTACGCTTAAGTGCGCAAATGCAACGATCGCGTCTCTGTAATGGCATCAAAACGTCTTATGATTTCGTAAAGGAATGGAGAGGAACATGGACTACAAAGTAGTGTCTCAGCAAGTCGTCGATAACGTCGGCGGTCTGGAGAACATCGAGGGCGCCACGCATTGCGTTACGCGTCTGCGTCTGGTGCTCAAGGATACGAGCAAGTACAACAAGGCCGAGCTCGAGAACATCGATGGCGTCAAGGGCGTGCTGTACAACAGCGGCCAGCTCATGATCATCTTCGGTACCGGTACCGTTAACAAGGTCTACGACGAGTTTATGGCTCTGACGGGCGTTAAGGAGATCAGCGCTTCCGAGGTCAAGGGCGCCGAGGCGGACAAGAAGGGCAAGTTCTTCTCGGTCCTCAAGGTATTCTCGGACATCTTTATCCCCATCATTCCCGCTTTCGTCGGCGCTGCTATCATCATCGGCCTTAAGTCGCTGATCGTTGCCAACGGCCTCTTTGGCATGGAGGGCAGCCTTGCCGACCACAGCGAGTTCCTCAAGAACCTCGCAAGCTTCTTTGCCATTATCGCCACCACGTTCGACTACCTGCCTGTCCTGGTTATGTACAGCGCGGTGAAGCGTTTTGGCGGTAACCCGATTCTGGGCATCCTCGTCGGTATCGTCATGGTTCACCCGAGCCTTATGAACCGCAACACGTTCGTTATGGACCCGACGGGTGCTGAGTACTGGAACTTTGGTCCGCTCTCCATTCCCATGGTTGCTTTCCAGGGCGGCGTGTTCCCTGCAATTCTGACCGCCTGGTTTATGGCCAAGGTCGAAAAGATTGCCCAGAAGTACATCCCCGAGGTCGTTTCGTTCGTCTTTGTCCCGACCGTTACCCTGATTCTTGCTAACGTCGCCCTGTTCACCGTGTTCGGCCCGCTCGGTAACCTGATCGGTGACGTCCTCGCCGGCGTAATCGATATCCTGTACAACAGGATGGGCGTCTTTGGTGCCTTTGTCTTCGCCGCGTTCCTGCAGCCGCTCGTCGTTACCGGTACGCATCAGTTCATCCAGGGTATCGAGGCAAACCTTGTTGCCACGACTGGCTTCAACTACATCCAGGCCATCTGGTCGGTTTCCATCATCGCCCAGGGCGGCGGCGCCATCGGTATGTACCTCATTCACAAGAAGCACTCCAAAGAGCGCAACATCTGCATGTCGTCCTTTATCCCGACGCTGGTCGGAATCTCCGAGCCCGCTATCTTTGCTGCAAACATGCGCTATTCGATCATTCCGTTCATCTGCGCATGCATCGGTGCAGGCTGCGGCGGTGCCTTCGTCAAGCTCTTTGAGGTGCGCGCTATCGGTCAGGGTCTGACCGGCGTGCTTGGCCTGCTCATCGTCACGCCCGAGACCCTCGTGTGGTATGTGGCTGGCAATCTCATCGCCTTTATCGTGCCAATCGTCTTGATCTTTGCCTACAACAAGGCAAAGGGCGTGCCGACCACCGATGAAGAGGGCGCTGGCGCTGGCTTCGACGTTAGCTTCTAGTTGAGCCGTTCAGTGTAATCTGAGGATAAGTCCATTTGAGGAAGGGCGTTCGACTCGTGTGAGTCGAGCGTCCTTCCCCATAGACGAGAAAGTCAACGGCGATGTTTAATCAAAAAAATAAGGTGACACGCGCGGACTATGAGCAGTGGCGTGCCGGACAGGATGAGACGGCGGGTCGCATCGCGTCCGACCCCGATAGGCTCCTGTTCCATGTGGAGCCTGAGCTTGGCTGGCTCAACGACCCCAACGGTTTGGTTCAGATTGGTGATATGTATCACATCTATCATCAATACGATCCGTTCGATGCCGCGCATGGCGGTCCAGTGCTTTGGAACCATCTGACGACAAAGGATTTTGTGACGTACGAGAATCACGGCCCCGTGCTGTTCCCCGATTCCGATTTGGATTCGAGTGGAGCGTATTCTGGTTCTGCCTTTGTACGTGATGGCAAGATTCACTACTTCTATACCGGCAACGTTAAGCATTTTGACCGCGATGATTACGACTACGTGTTGACGGGCCGTGAGCAAAACCAGATTCATATGGTTGTCGAGAATCCCGACGAATTGGGCGAGAAGCGCATAGCTGTTGGGCCGGTCGATTACCCCGACGATATCGGTACGCACGTGCGCGACCCCAAGATCCTTGAACACGACGGAATCTACTACATGGTTCTGGGCGCTCGTACGAAAGACGACCGTGGCTGCGTGCTTGTCTATACCTCGCGCAATCTTGAGAACTGGAGCTATGCGACGCGCATTGAGTTAGGCGAGAAGTTTGGCTTTATGTGGGAGTGCCCCGATCTGTTTGAGCTCGATGGCGAGCTTATTCTCGTTTGCTGTCCGCAGGGTGTGCCTGCCGATGGTTGGCGTTACCGCAATCCGCATCAGTGCGTGTGGTTCCCCGTCGAGGCCGATTGGGAGGCGCCGAGCTTTAAAATCGTCGGGAAGGGCATGCCCCCGATGGTCGATGCCGGTTTTGATTTCTATGCTCCGCAGTCCTTTGAGGATGCTGCAGGCCGGCGATTGATGATCGGATGGTCGGGTTGCCCCGATGCGACGGCGGAAAACCCGACGGTGGCGCGCGGGTGGCAGTGCGCGCTGACGATGCCGAGAGAGCTGAGCATGCGCGGCGGCAAGCTCTGCCAGTGGCCGGCGCACGAGATTGAGAGGATGCGCGGCGATTGCGTTCGTGCTGTAGGCGGTGAGACCGTTGAGGAGCCGGGACGCCTGTTTGATGTCGTGGTTTCCTGCGAGGGAGCCAAGATGATCGAGCTCGAAATCCGCAAGGGTGTCTTTGTGCGTTATACGGACGGGATGCTTACCCTCGATATGGGCGACGAAGGCTATGGACGCGACCAGAGGTCGATCGAGCTCGGCGAACTTCGCGACCTGCGCGTGCTTTCGGACACTACGATGGTCGAGATTTTTGCCAACGGCGGTGAGGCGGCACTTACGAGCCGTACCTATTCGTCGGCGGTTCCGGCGATGGCGCTGCACGCCGAGGGTGCGGCGTCGATGGATTTCTACCGCCTCGCTCATTAACCGTGCATGGAGCACGATTGGACTTGTTGGGCGGAATGTGTCGCAGTTGCCGCGGCCAACTACCGTTTATCGCGTATAGCGACCGTTTGCGGAATAAGTAACACTCCTTAATAAACCGTGTAGAATCTCAGATAAGCACGGAGTTTTCCAGGGAGACGCTGTCCTTTGTTGTGTGCAAGGGGCGGCGTCTCTTTGGCGCTTGGACGCCGTTGTGCAACAGTGCGGCGGTGCGTGCCATGTATTGAAAAGCCAATGTCGAGATGGGTCGTGATATTAATGGGCAAGTACGTAATCGTGGTCGAGTCTGGGTCGGATGTGACGCCGGAGCTCTGCGAGCGCTACGGCATCGTGCGCGTGCCCATGCATGTCACGATTGGTGACGAGACCGTCGAGGACGGCTCGATCGATCCGCTCGAGATTTATTCGCGCTGCAATGAGTTTGGCGTGATGCCCAAGACCAGCGGCTGCGCGCCTGCGGATTTTGCTCACGTGTACGACCGCATTCACGCTGAGCAGCCTGACGCGACCATTTTGCATCTCGCGTATTCCGAAGTCACGACCTGCTCACATCAGTCCTCCAAGATTGCAGCTAAGGGGCGCGACTACGTGTTCTCCATGGACACGCGCTTTGTCTCGGTGGGCCAGTCGCTCGTTGTCGTCGAGACCGCCAAATACATCGAGGCTCACCCCGATGCCACCGTCGACGAGATCTTTGCATTTACGAACTCCGTCATGGACCGCGTGCTGCTGGGCTTTGTTCCTACGGACCTTGCCTTCCTTAAGGCGGGCGGTCGCTTGTCCAACGTCGCGTTCCTGGGCGCCCGTCTGCTCAAGATTAAGCCCTGCATTGAGGTAACGGGCGGCAAGTTCGTGGCGACCAAGAAGTTCCGCGGCTCTATGCTCAAGTGCGCCCGCGCCTTTATTGATCACATGGTTGCCAAGGGCGAGATTGACTACTCGCACATTGGCCTGGCGTATTCGGTAGGTCTTTCCGAGGAGCTGCGCGACGACATGGAAGTCTATGCACACGATCTTGGCTTTAAGGACATTACCTGGACTCAGGTCGGCGGCGTCATCTCGAGCCATTGCGGCCCGACCGCCTTCGGCGCGGTGCTTACGCTTAAGGCGTAAGGCCTGGCGTCTATCGATATCTATTGCCTCGGCGGCGAGTGGGTTGTGACAACCTTCCCGCCGCTTTTGTGTGGGGCCAAATAGAACAACCCAATTGACCACTAAACCGTTTCACCATCATGCGTATGGGCTAGAATGGCTCTGGCATTTATGTAACTAAAACCAATGAGAGGCAAGGTAGCGGGAATGGCTGAGATGACGCTCGAGGGTGTGGACGCTCGTCCCGAGGACTCCGCGTTTGCCCTGGGCCGCGTACATTCGATTGAAACGATGGGTACGGTCGACGGACCCGGCATCCGCTTTGTGGTGTTTGTCCAGGGCTGTCCCATGCGCTGCGCGTATTGCCACAATCCCGATACCTGGTCGGTCAACGGCGGCACGATGGTGACCGTCGAGCACCTCATGGATGAGTTCCAGAGTAACCACGAGTTCTATCGCAGCGGCGGAATTACGGTTTCGGGCGGCGAGCCGCTTCTGCAGCCCGAGTTTTTGGCCGACCTGTTCCGTGCAATGCACAACAACCCCGATGGTCGTGTGCATACCTGCCTGGATAGCTGTGGCTACGCCTTCGACCCTCAGCATCCCGAGAAGTTCGATGCCGTGCTCAACGAGACCGACATGGTACTGCTCGATATTAAGCATGCCGACCCGGTCGAGCATAAAAAGCTGACCGGTTGCGATCCCGCACGTATCCTAGCGTTTGGCGATGAGCTTGCGCGTCGCGGAATCAAGGTCGTTATCCGTCACGTGGTGGTACCGGGCATTACCGACACGGTGGAGGAGTGCGAGGCACTCGGTCGTCTAATCGCCCCGTGGCATAACGTGGTCGGTCTGGAGATGCTGCCGTATCACACGATGGGTGTCGTCAAGTACGAGCAACTGGGCATTCCCTATAAGCTCGAGGGCGTGCCCCAGATGGATACCGCGCGCATGCCCGAGCTGCGCAACGCCGTCATGACGGGCATGAAAAAGCGCCGCGACGAACTCAAAAACGCCATCGGCTAGCGAGCCATTTTCGCTCCCCAAAGGCACTCATTGGGGACAGGCTTAAATGCGTGCCCCTGGGCACCCAGTTGATTGCCAAAGAGCCCCGTCCTTAAAAGACTGCTCTCTGGGTTGCGGTGAGATGCGCAACAGAATCGTGCCATTTGGATAAATACGCTTGTGGTTTCTTTAAAGACACCTTAAACGCCGCTGAATATCTTTGGAAAGAAATGCCTGCTCGGTATCATACTGCTCGTATATAAACGGTGGCAGTCAGGAGACCACGTGCGAAACATCGCATCGCGGGACGAGTATGTGCCGCAGCATGGCAGCAGATATAAGACGAAGGGCACGTCTTCGCGTGGCCTTGCCGGCGCTCGCATCCGCGTGAGGAAGATTGCCGCCATTGGGATGCTAACGTCGGCGGTTATTATCCTCGGAATTACCGTTAAAACCTACGCCTCGGAGCGAACGGTGCGCCCAGATGCGTCAACGGTACAGCTGCAAAACGAGAAGGTTTCAAAGTCCAAAGCGTCGGCAGAGCAAGCTCTGTCGACGGCAGATCTCAAGACGAGACTTTCGAAGGCGGACTTCAACGATATCCCTTCGGGTGATACCGTTCGGACCTTCTCGTTGGTGGATAACAAGACTCCTGCCTTGGAGGATGAGAGCCTTGCCTCGCTCCAGGATGCCCTGTGTCGGGCGCAGGAGCTGGGCGACGTGGGTGTAGTGTTCTACGACCTATCGAGCGGTAGGGGCGTGACGTATAACGCCGATGTCGAGGTGTATGGAGCGAGCAGCTACAAAGCGCTGTATGCGCTCTATATTTGCGAGACGTTGGTCGAATCGGGGCGGGTGTCGCTCGATGGGCCTTTAGCCACGTATGGTGGTTGCAGCATGGGCTGGCAGACGGTGCGCGACCTTATCGAGAATGCCGTCGCCAACTCAGACAACGATTCGTTTATCGCGTTACGCGCGGCGTTTGACCATGATGGCTATGAGGATTGGATTGCCAATCTGGGTGTTGATGACGAAACGGCACTGAATCCGATGAGTGATTTTCCGACCTACTGCCCGCGCACTTCTGCGAGGTTATGGCGCGAGATGAGCGAGTATCTGAGCATGGATACCGAGACTTCACAGTGGTTGTCAGGCCTTTTGGCATCAACATCGCGCTCGTTTATTCGCGATGGCATTGCGGACGATCAGGTCTTGGTGCGCAACAAAGCGGGTTGGATCAGCGAGGACGGCTACTATTCGACATGCGATGCAGGCCTCATCGACATCGATGGCCGTACCTATGTCATGAGCGTCATGACATCGATGCCATCGAGCGACCGTTCGAGCGAGGTTACGGCTGCGATTGCAAAGGCTCTGTTTGATACGCGAGCTGCACTGGCTTAGCGTGTTCGTTTGGCGAGGTCAAACAAAATGCTGGTACCATACCTTGGTTGAGAATTTCGTATAGGTTTGGGGAATGGTATGGCTACCATCGCGATTATCGGTGCGCTCGAAAAAGAGATCATGCAGATTAAGGAAGAGCTGAGCGACGTTTGCGAGGCACGGGAGGCAGGCTTGACCGTTGTGAGCGGTGAGCTCGACGGCCTGACAGTTGTCGCCACAACGGCGGGCATGGGCACGGTGAACGCCGCCGCTGCAACACAGCACCTCATTAGCAAGTATGCTCCGCAGGCTGTTGTGTTTTCGGGCATTGCGGGCGGTTTGAACCCCAAGCTCCATATCGACGACGTGGTCATTGGCAAACGCCTACGCTATCTGGATACCGATACCGCGCTTATCGCCGAGTCCGCACCGGGGCTCGAGGAGTTTGGCTCGACGCCCGCGCTGGTCGATATTGCCGCCGACGTGCTTGCTGAGCGTGGGTTTGTTGACGCTTCGAAAAATGCAGTCGCTTCGAATGAGGGCACCAAGCAGTTCCTGGTCGGCACGATTGCCACGGGTAACCGCTTTGTGACGGGCGCCACCATGCGCAACGACGCTATCGAGGCGACGCATGCCGATTGTGTCGGCATGGAGGGCGCGGCAATTGCCCATGTCGCAACCAAAAATGGTGTCGATTGCCTGGTGTTGCGCGCTATCAGCGATAATTGTGACGAGGCGTACGATGCAATTTGCGAGCGAGAGTTCGATCTGTTCGAGTACGCGCGTGTCGCAAGTGACATCACGCTCGATATCGTCCGCCGCATTGCCGCTGCGCAATAGCGCGTCTATTTGTAAGAACCTACGACCAAGGAGTGTCCATGGCCGATTCCATTAACTACCAGCTTGCCAAGTTCGTCGCCAGCTATGGCAAGGTTTCGCAGATTCCCGAGTCCACCTGCCCCGAGGTGAGCTTTGTCGGCCGCTCCAACGTGGGCAAGTCGTCGATTATGAACAAGCTATTTGGCCGCAAGAACCTGGTCAAGGTTTCCAGTACGCCGGGCAAGACGAGCAACATCAACTTCTTTGAGGCCGACGACGTGCATTTCGTGGACCTGCCGGGTTACGGTTTCGCCCGTCGCTCCAAGGCCGAGCGCGACCGCTGGGCCGAGCTTATCGGCGACTTTTTCGACTCCGAGCGCAGCTTTAACTTGGTCGTCTCGCTGGTGGACATTCGTCACGACCCCAGCAAGCTCGACCACGACATGATCGACTACCTACAGGGTAACGAGTTCAACTTTATCGTCTGCCTCACCAAAGCCGACAAGCTCAGCCGCACCCAGCAGGCCCGCCAGGCAGCAGCCATCAAAAAGCAGCTCAACGTTCCGGCCGAGAACGTGATCATCACAAGCTCCCAGACCGGCACCGGCATCGACGAACTAAAAAAGCGCATCGCCGAGGCCTGCCTCTAGTCAGGCTGCAGCCCTTCAAAAGCTCCTATCTATATCACCTCAGTGATAGTTATTGGTAAACTATCGCTGAGGTGATATTTTTTAGGAGGTCGATATGGAGCTTTGGCACGGGTCGGAGGTTGTTGTCGAGCATCCATCGTTGGATAAATGCAGGCAATTCAATGACTATGGGCGCGGGTTTTATTGCACACCGCATGAGGAAATGGCAATGGAGTGGGCATGTCGGACCGAGTCTGATGGCATTGCCAATCGATATGAGCTTGATTTAGATGGCCTTGCGATTTTGGATTTGGAATCAGGTGAGTTCTCGATTCTCAACTGGCTTGCAATTCTGGCGAATAACAGAGAGTTCAATGTTTCAACGCCAGTAGCACGCGAGGGGCTTCGTTATCTGCTGGATAACTGCCTGATTGATATTTCTCCCTATGACGTTATTCGAGGCTATCGTGCAGACGATTCCTATTTCTCGTTTGCAAGACAGTTTGTCAACGGCATGATCTCGCTCAGGCAATTGCAGCGCATTATGTTTTTGGGGGATTTGGGCATTCAATATGCGCTTATGAGTGAGCGTGCGTTCTCGGCGATTAAGTTCCGCGATTGGAAGCAGGCCTCGGGAGCTGAGTTTTATCCCAAACGATTTGAGCGAGAACAGAACGCTCGACGAAAGTACCTGGATACGGTAAACGGATTTGACTCTGATGGTGTCGACATTAGGGATTTGATGGCAGGGAGGGTTGATTTAAATGATCCAAGAGTTAACGGATTGTGGGCCGAGTAGGACATACCCCGTCTACTACCTCGAGGATGCAATGAACAACCTCGGCGACTGCTTTGACTATGCCGTTAACGATTATGGGGCAGAAGGATCGGAAGTTGCTGAACTCTTTTGCCTGAGCGGCGTGGCCCGCGAGTTCGAACGCGGCAACGCATGGGTAGTGTCGGGAAAATCGGGCGTTGAGCTGTTCGCGCTCATTGCCGAAAGGTCCGGCTATCAATCAAGGCCGATGCCAAATCGAACCTACCGATTCGAAAAGACACCGGAATATTGGACAGGCTGGATATTGGCATACCTTCAGTGGCGCCTAGGAGAGTCTTTCGAAGATTTGCTGCATGTCGTTCCATTCGATGTGCTACGCAGTCTGTACTACCCCTGGCACGAAGCCTCGGAGGAACGCGTGGCTCGCCTCGTCTGCGATATGGCGAAAAAAGCGTCCAGGCAAACCAAGCTTGCGTTAGCAAGAAAGAGGCTCAAGAAAACCCAACAAGATCTGGCATACGAATCGGATGTGTCACTCCGCTCAATCCAAATGTACGAGCAGCGCCAGAGAAACATCAATGAAGCTTCGGTAACAAGCGTAAGAGCCATAGCAAAAGCCCTCCACTGCAACATCGAAGACCTCCTAGAACCAGTCTTCGAATACAAAGAAACCAGCGCAGCGTAAACCAAGCGCACAGGCGAAGCCTGTCACTAGTAAGTGCCCCTACCTAGCAAGAGCCCCTACCAATAAAAAGCAACTATCAGCCCGGCGCTTTTACAGAGTGTAGGTCCCTGTAGCCGCCGCCAGCGAAGTGAACGTAGGGGAGGCCAGGGGCTTTGCCCCCAAATCTTTCCGCAGGACGGCAGGACCCCCGCCGCACGAAGTGCGCAGCGGGGGTCCTGCCATGTCCGAGGACGATTTGGGGGCAAAGCCCCTGGCCTCCCCGGCGAGTATACGGGACGGCGACTACAGGTATTCGATCTGGGCGCCTTCCGTGTCGCACGTGAGGATATGCGTATCACACTTAGGGAACTGCTCGCGCAGCTTGACCTGCAGAAACTTTGCCACGATGGTATCGTCGGTCACAGCCATAAGGGTCGAGCCCGAACCGCTGATCCAGATGGTCTTGGCACCGCCGTTAAGGCAGGTGTCGCGCACAGCGTTGTAGTCGGGGATGAGGCGGCGGCGATAGGGCTCCTGGATGCGGTCGGCGGTGGCGGCGGCAAGCAGGTCTAGGTCGCCAGTCTCCAGGCCGCGCGTCATGCCGGCGATGCGGCCCATTTGCCATACGGCGGTGGAGAGTGGAATCTCCTGCGGCACGACCTTGCGTGCCTCGCTCGTGTGTACCTCGTAGGGCGGAATCACGGTAATAAAACGCAGGCGATCGCTCACCTCGTAGCGCAGGCACTGGGGGAGCGAATCAGTCGGCGTAAAGGAGCAGACGGCGCCGCCCAGGATGGCGGGGGCGACGTTATCGGGATGGCCCTCGACCTCGGTGGCAATGCGGACGAGCTCGGCACGGTCGACGGTGTGGCCTGTCAGTGCGGCGGCGGCCATAATGCCGGCGACGACGCAGGTGGAGCTGGAGCCCAGGCCGCGGGCGACGGGAACGTCAGTCTGAATGTCGATGGCGACGGGGAAGGCCGGCTCGCCCCATGCGGCCAGTGCGTCCACAAAGCTCACGTAGACTAGGTTGTTCTCGTTTTGGAACTCTTCGGGGCATCCGGTGATGGTGAGTTTGTCGGCGCGCTCGAAGGTGAAGTGCGAGTAGAGGCTGACAGCCATGCCGAGGGTGTCATAGCCGATGCCTAGGTTGGCGCTGGTTGCTGGGACGGTGATTTTGATCATGTGGGTCCTCCTGGGCGGGTCTGGCCGTTTAGTTCGCTGCTCGGGCAGTCCTGGCTCGCTCGGAAAGCACATTAAGTGCTTTCCGGCTCGTGCGGAACTCGCGACGAACTAAACGGCCAGACCCGCGCGCATGCTCGTCATCATCCCGAAAGCTAAATAAAAAGAAGGTGCGCCGGCTTTCGCCGGCGCTTAATGAGGGATCTAGTTGGTGCTCATTCGTTTTGCTGCAGACTCGACGTAGCTTGCCATCTCATCGACGTCGCAGACGTCTTCAAAGCGGACGGGTTTGGATTCGAGTTCGGCGAGCTGGGTCGGGGCGACCGTGTTGGTGGCCTGCTCGAGTACACGCATAGCCTCAAAATCATCCTCGGGAACGTCGAGGCCCAGGGCGTCGCAGCAGGCGCGCGGGAACTTGTAGGGGCTTGCGGTCGAAAGCAGCACGCGGGCCTTGGCGCCCTCGGCGGGAGCGACCTTTTCGAAGACGTGATAGCCGCAAGCGGTGTGCGGGTCGATCACGTAGCCGTTTGCATCCCAGCAGCTCTTGATGGCAGCGCGGACCTCGTCCTCGCTGGCCCAACCACATCCAAAGACGCTCTGAATCTTTGCCAACAGGTCGGCGGGAACCTCGTAGCGACCAGTCTGTGCCAGCTGCTCCATAAGGCCGGCAACAAGCTCGCAGTCGCCATCGGACAGGAAGTACAGCATGCGCTCCAGGTTAGAGCTGATGAGGATGTCCATCGACGGCGAGATGGTCGTGAAGAACGGGCGGCTACGGTCGTAAACGCCGGTGGTCAGGAAGTCGGCAAGCACGTTGTTCTTGTCGCTCGCCACGACGAGCTTGGCGACGGGCAGACCCATGCGCTTGGCGTAGTAGCCGGCCAGGATATCGCCAAAGTTGCCGGTCGGTACGCAGAACTCCACGGCGTCGCCGGCCTCGATGGCGCCGGCGCGCAGCAGCTGCGCATAGGCGGCAAAGTAGTAGACGACCTGCGGTACCAGGCGGCCGACGTTGATGGAGTTGGCGCTCGAAAGCACCGTGCCGGCGGCCTCCAGACGCTCGGCAAGCTCCTTATCGGCAAAGATGCGCTTGACGGCGCTCTGGGCGTCGTCAAAGTTGCCGCGGATGCCGCAGACGGCGACGTTGTCGCCCTCCTGCGTGGACATCTGCAGGTTCTGGACGCGGCTGACCTTGCCCTCGGGATAAAAGACGGTAATACCCGTGCCCGGAGCGTCGGCAAAACCGGCGAGTGCGGCCTTGCCCGTGTCGCCCGACGTGGCGGTGACGATCATGATGCGCTCAGCGCCGCCGTCCTTGGCGGAAGTGCGGGCCATGAGGCGGGGGAGCATCTGAAGGGCGACGTCCTTGAAGGCGCTTGTGGGGCCGCCAAAGAGCTCCATCACATAGGTCTGAGGGGCGTCGGCGCCCAGTGCAGCGTCGAGTTTGACGAGCGGCGTAACCTCTTCACTCGCGAACGTGCCGCGGTATGCCTCGTCGACACACGCCGAAATTTCTTCGGCCGTGTAATCATTCAGTAACATTCCCAACACATCTTGAGCGATTTCAAAGTACGATTTATCTGCAAGCGAGCTGATATCGACCCGCTGGGTGCCGAGCTCGTCCGAGACAAACAAACCCCCGTCGGGAGCGATGCCGGTGCGGATTGCCACCTTACTTGAGCACGATAAAGTGCGTCCTCGTGTACTATGATAAGTTCCCATATAACACTGCTCCTCGGATGCCTTGGTCCCAATCGGTGAAACCATGGTATCAGAGCGCGCAAAATAGGTTCGCAGAGGCTTTTTAGAAAGGTAACCTCCAGCCCATGATTAAGATTGCCAAGTTTGGCGGCTCGTCGGTCGCCGACGCCGAACACTTCAAGAAGATCAAGGCCATCGTCGATGCCGACCCTGCCCGCCGTTTTGTGGTGGTTTCCGCCTGTGGTCGCCGCTTTAAGGGCGACACCAAGGTGACCGACCTGCTCTACCTGGTTAACGCGCACGTTAAGTACCACGTGTCGTGCGAGGAGCTGCTCGAGGACATCGGCCAGCGCTATTTTGATATCGCTGACGAGCTGGAGCTCACCTATCCCATCCGTGAGGAGTTCGCGGCTTTTGCCGAGCGCGCCCGCTCGGGCGGTTACTCCACCGAGGAGCTTGTGAGCCGCGGCGAGTACTTCACCGCTCGCCTGATGGCTGAGTACCTGGGCCTACCGTTCCTGGACGCCGCGACGGTTGTGGCGTTCCATCACGACGGTACGCTCAGTATGAACCGCACCTCCGAGCTGGTGCAAGAGTACGGTCAGCAGGGCGGCTTCGTTATGCCTGGCTTCTATGGCGCGACGCGCGAGGGCCAGATCAAGCTGCTCGACCGTGGCGGCGGTGACATTTCCGGCTCGATCCTGGCCAAGTGCCTAGGCGCCGACCTGTACGAGAACTGGACCGACGTCTCGGGCTTCTATTCTGCCGATCCGCGTATTGTTCCCGAGGCTCAGCCCATCGCCCGCGTTACCTACGAGGAGCTGCGCGAGCTTTCGTACATGGGCGCAAGCGTCCTGCACGAGGAGGCCGTGTTCCCTGTGCGTGAGGCGGGTATTCCGCTGGTCATCAAGAACACCAATGCGCCGCAGGACCCCGGCACCATCATTAGCGAGACGGCTGATGAAGGCGAGGCGGAGCCCATCATTACCGGCGTGACCGGCAAGCGCGGCTTTGTCGCCATCAACGTCGCCCGCGACCGCACCAAGCCGCGCGTCGGCTTTATGCGCCGCGCGCTTTCGGTCTTCGAGCGCTATGACGTTTCCGTCGAGCATATGCCCACCGGCGTCGACCGCTTTGGCGCCGTGGTGCAGGAGCAGGATGTGCACGATTCGCTGTACTCACTCGTGGGCGACATCCAGCAGGAGGTCGAACCGCTCGAGATCGAGGTTGTCGAGGGCTTGGCGCTCATCGCTACCGTCGGCCGCAACCTGCGCGGTCGTGCAGGTATCTCGGGCCATCTGTTTGGCATGCTCGGCCAGGCCGGCGTGAGCGTGCGTATGATTTCGCAGAGCTGTGACGAGATCAACATCATTATCGGTGTCGAGGAGAAGGACTTCGACCTAGCGATTCGGACCATTTACCGTGCCTTCTCCGACGAAAACGGCATTGTGAAGGTCTCCGATCTGGAGGCTCCTGCGCCGGTCGATCCCGCTCTGGCTGCGCTCAAAAAGTAGCGACTGCTCGGTAGATTTTTGGGTCATGTCTCAAAAATCTACGGCGGGGCGTTTCGTTTCGGTTTCGTTTCGACGGGGCGGGTTTCGTGCCCGCCCCGTTCTTGTATACACTGGCAACAATAATCGGCCTGCTCGGCGTGCGGGCAAAAGCCACAACCTTTAAAGGGGGAAGCATGAAACAGTACACGGTTGCTATTTTGGGCGCGACGGGAGCTGTAGGCACCCAGATGCTCGAGTGCCTCAACGAGCAGGAGTTCCCGGTTGGCAAGCTCAAGCTGCTGGCAAGTGCACGCTCCGCGGGTAAAACCGTCGAGTTCCGCGGCGAGCAGATCGTGATTGAGGAAGCTTGCCCCGAGGCCTTTGAGGGCTGCGACATCGTGCTCGGCGCTGCCGGCGACGATATCGCCAAGGAGCTGCTGCCCGAGGCCGTTAAGCGCGGAGCCGTCGTGGTCGACAACAGCCACGCCTTCCGCATGGATCCCGAGGTGCCGCTGGTCGTGCCTGAGATCAATGCTGACGACATCAAGTGGCATCATGGCCTTATCGCCAACCCCAACTGCGCGACCATCATCGGCCTGGTTCCCACGTGGCCGCTGCATCAGCTCGCCGGCGTGAAGCGCATGATCGTCTCGACGTACCAGGCGGCTTCGGGCGCTGGCGCTCCCGGTATGGCCGAGCTTGAGGCTCAGCTGGCCGCTCTGGGCCGTGGCGAGGAGATTCCCGAGCCGCGCGCATTTGCCGCTCAGCTCGCGAGCAATCTGATTCCGCAGATTGGCGGCGTCAAGGAGGAGGGCTTTACCTCCGAGGAGATGAAACTGCAGAACGAGGGCCGCAAGATCATGCATCTGCCCGAGCTGCGCGTGAACTGCACTTGCGTGCGCGTGCCCGTGCTGCGCTCGCACTCCGAGAGCATTACGCTCGAGTTTGAGCGCGACATTACGGTTGAGGAGGCCCGTGCTGCGCTGGCTGCCGCTCCGGGCGTGAAACTGGTTGACGACATGAGCGCCGAGGATGCGCACGACCGCTTCCCCATGCCGATGGATACGTCCGACCAGGACCTGATTTGGGTCGGCCGCGTGCGTCGCGACATCTCGAACCCCGAGGCCACGCGCGGTATTACCTTCTGGTGCTGCGGCGACCAAATCCGTAAGGGCGCGGCAACCAACGCCGTCCAGATCGCTAAGCTGCTCTGCGAGTAGCGGTTGACCTGTCCGGCGGGGGCCGGGCTTAGTTTTCAGAACGTCCTCGACCATGTGTGGCGGGGAGGGGAGGGGGAGAGGGGGGGGGGGGGGAGGGGCGGGAGGGGGGGGGGGGGGGGGAGGGGAGGAGGGGGGGGGGGGGGGGGGGGGGGGGGGGGGGGGGGGGGGGGGGGGGGGGGGG
>URTW01000017.1 GCA_900550815.1 uncultured Collinsella sp. | reverse complement strand
CGCCCCCTGCCCCCATTCCCCCCCCGCCGCTCTATGCGCGCCGCCTGGGCCTCTTCTTCGCCCGTGCCCGCGCCGGGAGGGAACTTGTTCTCTGCCCGGACAGCTAAGACAGCTTACGCGACGGTGTAAACCCAGTTGTGCTTATCCTCGACAGCACCAGACTGGATGCCGGTCAGGGTCTCGCGGAGCTTCTTCATCACAGGACCGATCTCGGTGTAGCCAGCCGGGAAGGTCACGGTCTCGTCGGCGCCGTAAACCTTGTTGTCGATCTCGCCAACCGGGGAGATGACGGCAGCGGTGCCGCACAGGCCGCACTCGACAAAGGTACCGGCCTTGACCTCGGCCCACTCGACGGGACGCTGGTCAACGGTCATGCCCAGGTCCTGAGCAACCTGAACGAGCGAACGACGGGTGATAGAGGGCAGGATGGAGTCGGTGTGCGACTGAGGAACGACGAGGGTGCCGTCCTCCTTCACGAACAGGACGTTGGCGCCGCCGGTCTCCTCGACATAGGTGCGGGACTCGGAGTCGAGATACAGGTTCTCGGCATAGCCCTCGCGATGGGCCTCCATCGTGGGCTTGAGGGACATGGCGTAGTTCAGGCCGGCCTTGATGTTGCCGGTGCCGTGCGGTGCGGCACGGTCATACTCGGAAACGCGCAGCTTGACGGGCTTGAGGCCACCCTTAAAGTACGGACCGACCGGGGTCACGAGAATGCGGAACGTGTACTCAGGAGCGGGAGCCACGCCGATCACGTCACCGGAACCGATCATAAACGGACGCACGTACAGCGTCGCGCCGGAGCCGAAGGGCGGAACCCAGGCGGCGTTGGCAGAGACGACCTGCTTGACGGCCTCAACGAACTTGTCCTTGGGGAACGGGGGCATCTCGAGGCGCTGCGCAGAGTTGTACATGCGCTCGGCGTTCATGTCGGGACGGAAGCAGACGATGCTGCCGTCCTCGGCGGTGTAGGCCTTCAGGCCCTCAAAGACCTCCTGACAGTAATGGAAGATGCCGCCGCACTCGGAGACATGCAGGGTGTGGTCGGTGGTCAGGCCGCCCTCGTCCCACTCGCCATCCTTCCAATGAGCCTCGTAGCTGTAATCGGTCTTCATGTAACCAAAGCCGAGGCTACCCCAATCGATATCCTTCTTCTCGACAGTCATATGTCGCTCCTTACATACACAGTTGCAAACTCGCGAACCCGCACGCAAGGACCGAGGCCGGCCGCGTCGCAACGTCGCACGCCCGGAGCGTAGAGCCGGACGGGACACGCGAACAGCATCAAAGCCGATGGCACGTCGATTCGCATGCACGAGATTGTACTCCCCGTACGCGTCTGATAAAACGCTTTTCTTTAACTAAGTAAAGTATTTTCATTTGACCGAAACTAAAGAGGCCCGCCACCGTAAGCGGTGACGGGCCTCAACTGCACGGTTTGCGCGCTGGCTCGAGCTACGCGTTCTTTTTGCCCAGCTTAGCCTTAACCAGACCGACCACGGTCGGGATGATCGACACGGCAACGATGCCGACGATCAGCAGCTCAAAGTGCTCCTGCACAAAGGGGATGCCGCCAAAGAAGTAGCCCAGCAATGTAAAGAGCGTCGACCAGGTAATGCCGCCCAGCACGTTAAAGAAGACAAAATTGCGCCAGTGCATGCCGCCCATGCCGGCGATAAAGGGCACAAAGGTGCGGATAAACGGGAAGAAGCGACCCAGGAAGATGGCCAGGTGGCCCCACTTATCCAGGAAATCCTCGGACTTTTTGATGCGCTCGGGCGTCATGGCCTTTACCTTGCCAGAGGCGATGATCTTGCGGCCAAAGAAGTGGCCGATCATAAAGTTGCACTGATCGCCCAGGATGGCCGCGGCCCATGCGGTGGCCAGAAGCGCCACGATGTTAAAGCCGCCGTTATGGGCAAAGAAGCCCGAGGCAAACAGCAGCGAGTCGCCGGGGAGGAACGGGAAGAACACCACGCCCGTCTCGATAAAGATGATCAGGAACACGCAGCCGTAGGCCATAAGCGGGCCGGCGGCGATCCAGCTGGCGATCGCGGTGCGCGGGTCCTTAAGCAGCTCGGCGATAAAATTGATGAAACCCATGAAGTAAAACCTCTCAGTTGTGGGCGCGGACACGTCCAAGTTGACCAGTATACGGTTGCGGTGCCCCCTCGTGCGCAACCCCACAAAAGCATGACTCCATTACCAGCAAGTTTGCATAACTGACACCTGTCGTGCAAAGCTGCCAAGATTGTTCTTCCTAATCCCTAGCGAATCGCTATACTTTATTGAATCGCATTGCCATGGCGCTAAGGGAGGGCGGCCGGTGAGCTTTATCAATACCATTCGCGAGGACATCAAGACCGTCCAGGCGCAGGACCCTGCCGCGCAAAGCGCCCTGGTCATCTTCCTTTCCTATCCTGGCCTGCACGCCAAGTGGAACCACGTGCCCGAGCACTGGCTCTGGGAGCACGGCCATCGCTCGCTCGCCCGCGTGCTCTCGCAAATCACCCGCCACATCACCGGCGTCGAGATTCATCCCGCGGCACAGATCGGCAAGCATTTCTTTATCGACCACGCCATGGGCGTCGTTATCGGCGAGACCACCATTGTGGGCGACAACTGCGTGCTCTACCAGGGCGTCACGCTCGGCGGTACCGGCAACGAGACCGGCAAACGCCACCCAACGCTCGGTAATAACGTCACCGTGGGCACGGGCGCCAAGGTGCTCGGCAACATTCGCATCGGCAACAACGTCAAGATCGGCGGCAATTCGGTTGTCGTTAAGGACGTGCCCGACAACTGCACCGTCGTTGGCGTGCCGGGACGCATCATCAAGCGCAACGGCTGCCGCGTGTTCGAAGAAAGCTTCGACGCCAAGCAGCATCGCGAGTACATGCCCGACGATGCCGCCGAGCAGAGCGCCCTCAACCGCCAGGGCATCACCGAAAACGCCCGCCGCGTCAAGGAACTCGAGCGAGAGGTGGCCGAGCTCAAGGCCCTCGTCGCCAAGCTCGTGGACGAACGCTAGGGCCGCGGGCAACCGCCACAGCATTAACGCCAACACAAAAGGCGCGCCAGGGAATCCGCCCCCGGCGCGCCTTCTTTTCGATGTGACATGCGGGACTGCCCCTTTGCCACCTTATGCGAACTGGCTTAGGTAGAGGTCGGCATAAGCGCCCTCGGCAGCCAGCAGCTCCTTGTGCGTACCCTGCTCGATGATATTGCCGTGATCCATGACCAGGATGAGGTCGGCATCGACGATCGTCGACAGACGGTGCGCGATCACAAAGCTCGTGCGCCCGCGCATGAGCGCGTCCATGGCACGACCGATGGCAAGCTCGGTACGCGTATCCACGCTTGAGGTCGCCTCGTCCAGGATGAGAATCGCCGGGTTATTGAGCAGCACGCGTGCGATGGTCAGCAGCTGACGCTGGCCCTGGCTGATGCTCTCGGCATCGTTGGCCACGCGCGTGTCGTAGCCCTGCGGCATGGTGCGCACAAAGAAGTCGACCTGCGCGGCACGAGCGGCGGCCACAATTTCGTCGCGCGTTGCCTCGGGGCAGCCGTAGGCGATGTTTTCGGCAATCGTACCATCGAACAGCCAGGCGTCCTGCAGCACCATGCCAAACTGCTGCCGTAGCTCGCCGCGGTCCATGCGGCTCGTATCCACGCCGTCGAGCGTAATACGCCCGCCGTCAATCTCGTAGAAGCGCATGAGCAGGTTGATGAGCGTGGTTTTACCCGCGCCCGTGGTTCCCACCACGGCAATCTTCTGGCCCGGCTCGGCGGCAAACGACACGTCGTGCATAAGCGGCTTGTCGGGCGCATAGCCAAAACGCACGTGTTCAAAAGCAACACGGCCCTCCACCTTGCCCGGCAGCTTGGCGGCGGCCGCCGGCAACGGATCGGCTTCCATCTCGGACTCGTCGAGCAGGTCGAACACGCGCTCGGCGCTCGCCAGCGCGCTCTGTAGCGAGTTAAAGGTAAACGACAGCTGCGTCATGGGCTCGGACGCCTCGTAGATAAACTGGAAGAACGCCTGAAACACGCCGACGGTCATATGCCCGGCAACCAACATGCTGCAGCCCACAAGCGCAATCACGATCTGCGCCAAGCGGCCGATAAAACGCACCGCGGGACCGACGGCGTTAATCATAAAGTCGGCCTTGGTGCTCACGCGCGCCAGCTCCTTCGAAGCCTCGTGTACCTCGGCAGAGCTCTGGCGCTCGCGGTTAAACGCACGGATCACCAGACGGCCCGAGTAGCCTTCCTCGACCGCGCTCGTAATCTTGGACACCCACTCCTGGCGCTCGCCCGTCACATCGTGCGTGCGGCGCGACACGACCTTCGTCACCAGCAGCGAAAGCGCCATAAAGAACAGAAAGACGAGCGTGAGCGGCACGCTAAACACGAACATCACACTCACGGCGCCCGCCACGGTACCGATCGACACCAGAAGCTGCAACAAGCCGCGCTGCATGCTCTCGGACATCTTGTCCAAGTCGTTGGTCGCACGGCTGACGACCTCGCCGGGACGATGCGCGTCAAAGTAGGCAAGCGGCAGACGGTTGAGCTTTTGTGCGATGCGGTTGCGTAGGCGCAGATTGAGGCGTTCGGCCACGCTCGACATCAAAAAGCTCTGGAGCGCGTAGAACGAGGCAGCGGCCGTCCAAATCATAAAGTAGATGAAGATGGTCCTGCCGCAGTTCTCCCAGGTGATGTTGAAGGTGGTATCGTTGGCAAACGCCACCTGAATGTGGCCCCACAGCTCATCGATCACCCGGGCGCTATATGCCGGCGCCGCGGTGTTGAAGATGACATAAAACACGATGCTCGCGAACACGATATAGAAGCGCCAATGATCGCCGGCGGCCTCACTCCACAGGCGTCGCACCGTCGCCCAGGTGTCGCGGGGTTTCTCGTCCTCGTCCTCGTCGTCCACGTCGCGCATGCGCTCTGCCTCGGCGCGGGCACGCTCGTCCTCGGCGCGCTCGTTTTCCTCGTAGAGCGCTTGGCGGCGAGCCTCGCGTTCCGCCGCCTTGGCGGCTTCGTCCAGGCCGGGCGCGGCACCCGTCTCCTCGACTGTCTCTGCAACCGCGGCGTCATCGGCGATGCCCTGCTTCTTGAGCTCCTCGGCCATGCTACTCACCTCCCTTCATCTGCGATTCCGCGATGGCGCGGTACACCTCGCAGGTTTCCATAAGCTCGCCATGCGTGCCCAAGCCCACGACCTCGCCATCCTTGAGCACGACGATCTGGTCGGCGTGCAAGATCGTCGAGATGCGCTGCGCGATGATGAGCACCGCAGCGTCACGCGTCTCGTCTTGCAACGCATGGCGCAGGGCGGCATCGGTCTTAAAGTCCAGAGCCGAGAAACTATCGTCGAAGATATACAGGTCGGCGCGCTTCATGAGCGCACGGGCGATGGCCAGACGTTGGCGCTGGCCGCCCGAAAAGTTCGTGCCGCCCTGCGCCACCGGGGTATCGAGCCCCTGCGGCTGATCGAGTACAAAGGTGCTCTGAGCAACCTCAAGCGCGTGAAGCATGTCAGTCTCGGTCGCGTCCTCGTTGCCAAAGCGCAGATTGCTTGCCACGGTGCCCGAGAACAGCCACGCCTTCTGCGGCACATAGGCAATGCGCCCGCGAATCTCGCCTTGCGAAAGCTCGCGCAGATCGATGCCGTCCAGGCGAATGGCGCCCTTGGTGGCATCGTGGAAGCGCAGCAGAAGCTTTGCCACCGTCGACTTGCCCGAACCCGTCGAGCCGACGATTGCGGTCGTCTGACCGCGACGACAAGTAAAGTTCAAATTGCACAGCGTGTCCTTGTCGGCGTCGTCAAAGCGAAACGACATATGATCGAACACGGCGACCGCATCGGCCCCGTCCTTTGAGTCGGACGCGGCCGCATCAAGCGTACGCTGGCCATCGACGATGCTCGGCTCAATCTCCAGCACTTGCTGTGCACGGCTTAGGCATGCCGCGGCGCGTGGCAGCGTTAGCACCACCATCTGCGCCATCATCACAAAGAACAGGATCAGAAGCGCGTACTCCAGCACCGCCGAGATGCTCGCGATCTGCATGGCGTGGGCGCCCACGCGGTTGCCGCCAACCCACAGCACCGCCACCTCGGCGATGTTCATCAAAAAGAAGCTTGAGCTGTCGAGGCCTACAAACAGGTGGTTGACTTTGATGGCGTTGGCTGCGTAATCGCTGAACACCTCGTCCAGGCGCTGTTCCTCACGACGCTCCTTGTTAAACGCACGGATGACGCGCACACCCACGATGTTTTCGCGCAGCACCACGTTCATGCGGTCGATAAAGCTCTGCAAGCGCATAAAGATCGGAGCCGCGTTGGCAACCGTAAAGACCGCCGCCACCAGCACAATCGCAACGACTACGCCCAGAAGCGTGCCCATGGCGGGATCGATAAACCAGGCGAAGATGATGCCCGCCACAGCCAAAAACGGCACGGGCAGCACCAGCTGAATCGTCTGCAGAATCGCCTGCTGAATCACGTTGATGTCGTTGAGCGAGCGCGTGATCATCGATCCGGTGCCAAATCGCTCAAAATCGCTGGCCGCGAGCTCGAGCGATTTGTCGTACACGGCATTGCGGATATCGCAAGCCACGTTGGCGGCCAGGCGCGCCGAAAGATAGCAGCCCAGCACCGTGCCGCCGCTAGCCATGCTGGTCGCGATAAACATGTATAGGCCGTTGCGTAAAATGTAGTCGACATCGCCCGTGGTAATACCGGTGTTGACCATGTTCGCCAGCATCGTGGGAACCAACAGCGTACCGACGTTATCCACCAGCAGCACCAGCAGCGTCACTGCGACAAGCCCTCGATAGGGCTTTAGAAACCTCATTAACAGTCGCACGACTCCCCCTCACCTTGATTCTCGGCTTGGCTCTCGGCAGCGATATGCTGCTTAAATGTCTCGCACTCCTCGCCGAGCACCTGAGAGAATTTGCCGATCAAGCGCATAATCTCACGCTGCTCACACGGCTCAAGCGCGCCAAAGGCTCGCTGCTCGGCCTTGAGTGCCGGCAGCGCATAACGCTCGGCAAATCGCCTGCCCTCTTCGGTCAGGCTCACAACCTTATTCTTACGACTGCCTTCGGCAAACTCCAACGTTGCGAAGCCCCGCGCCGTCAAGGTTTTAATTGCCGAGTTGATGGTCTGCTTGCTGTAGAACCATTCGCTTGTCAGACGGCTTACGGCAATACTGCCGCCCGCCGTGCTGGTGTCGACGAGCATCCAATAGGCGCAGTCCGAAAGGCCGCAGGCGCGCGAGAACTCCGAATAGATATGGTCGAGTCCATTGAGCAACCGATCGAAGTCGACCAGCGTAACCGCACTATTCATCTATCCCACCATTCGATTGTCCGATTTTTGACCAATTTTGTGTCTCTAGATTAGTCCGAGTTTTGACTATCGTCAACAGGCTCTCCGCAAATGCGCGCATTTTATGGCCTATCGGCAGAAAAAGACCGCCGGCGCGGGGGCGGCGCCAGCGGTCACGTGAAAAGCGGGTTTTATTGCCTGTTAAGCGGCGACGGCCTCATAGACCGTAGCGCCCGAGAAGCTGTCATGCAGGCTCTTGCCGGCAATCCACGGCAGCTCGACGACCTCGCAGACCGTGTTGACCAACTCAGAGCAGTCAGTAAAGTGGCCCTTGTCGTTGAGGGCCTCGCAATCCTGAACACGCCAATAGCCATCGGTGTGCGTGATGTAGTACTCGTGATCGTTGATCGACACGAAAGCGCGCGTCTTGGAACGCAGCAGCTTCAGAAATCCTTCGAAATCGGTCTCGACGACATCTCCAGCCTGGAACATGATGTTACCTCCTGGCCCGGCGCCACCACGGCGCATTGATAAACGTTGGTACTCCTTTAGTAAAACCTTTATCAGAGGTTATGCGTTCGTCATTTAGGCAAGTGGTAAAAAACCGCAGGGTAGACGGGATAAAACGTTTAACCATCCCATTTGATTATCACATTCTGAAGGTACTTTTATGCAAACCTACTTTCCCAATTGGAATCTATCCTTTTGGCCGGGCAATTGACCGTCTATCGTTTGAGCCCGACGGGTATGAACGGGGCATCTGCAACGCCACCGCAAGGAGACACCATGGAGACTATCGAAGCACTCATTCACCGTCGCAGCTGCCGCAACTACAGCGATCGTCCCGTCGAGGCCGAAAAGCTTGCACGTATTATCGAAGCCGGCCAATATGCACCGAGCGGCATGGGCCGCCAGCCGGTGACGTTTGTCGCCGTCACCGACCCCGCGACCGTCGAGCGTCTCTCGCAGCTCAACGCCCAGGTCATGGGCAGCAACAGCGACCCCTTCTATGGCGCCAAGACCGTTGTGGTGGTGCTGGTCGACCGCAGCGTGCCCACGCATCTGGAAGACGGCTCGCTCGCCATGGGCAACTTGCTCAACGCAGCCTATGCACTGGGCGTCGATTCGTGCTGGATTCACCGCGCGCATGAGGTCTTTGACTCACCCGAGGGCCTGGAGCTGCTGGCCAGCTGGGGCCTGCCCGCCGACGGCAGCCTGCGCGGTGTCGGTAACTGCATTCTTGGCTACGCCGAGGACACGCTACCCGAGGCAAAGCCGCGCCGCGACAACATCATCTACGTAAGGTAATTAGTTCCGCCGTTCTACCGAACGGCGGGCTCGTTGACGCTGCGCGGGCCGCATTCACGCCAATCTGACGTTCAATTTCGAGGGCGCGACCAGAAGGTCAGCGCCCTCTCATTTCACGTCACCTTGGCGCAAATGCGGCTCGCTCACTTTTGGCGACTGACATCGAATGAGCCACTGTCTTGGGCAGCTAAAAAAGCCCCGTCCCAAATTTGCTGCTCCACTCGCAACTTATCTTGCCGATGGAGTTGTCGTCGTTTCGTTCGTCTGGGCCGTTTCGGCCCCATCGCCCTGTTCGTCCTCGTCCTTTTGCGCATCGGCGATGGTGGAGGCCGCCGCAACGATACCGCGCTGGGGCGCGACGCCTGTCTGGGTCTGTGCGCCCTCGACAACTTCTGTGCCTGCATGCGCGAGCTCGGGCGATTTAAACATTGCGTCCAAGTTGGCGCCACCGCCGGCATATCCGAGCGCAGCGAGCGCGATGACGATCACTGCAACGGCGGCCACGATCGGCACGTAGCGATGCCAGCCGGCGGGATTGAGCCCGCTGCGGCGAGCCGCCCCGCGGCTGATGTAGCCGAGCGTTCCGTCGTGCTTGAGCTTTGAGCCCACCACGCGTTTGCGGCCCCACAGCGAGGACTCTGCCTGCATTGCCAAGCGGGCGCTTGCCGAAGGATAGCCGTATTTAGTGCGCTTGAACGAGCCATCAAACCCCGAGGCGTGTTTGCCCCACGTCACCGATGTTGTGCGTCGGTTGACCGGCGCGGCACTCCGCCTTCTGCGGCTCGGTTTTGAAGTCTCAGCCATATGCCCTCGCACGCCGTAACCAAATCGAAACAATAACGCTTTGGACTGTAGCACACGCGTCGCGTGCGGTCACGGGCGCCTCGCTCAACGGTCATCGTCCTTCAGCAAGCGCCACAGCGTTGTACGGCTTATGCCCAGCACCTCCGCCGCACGGGTTCGGTTGCCGTGGAGATGGTCTACAACCAGATGCGCGATATCTCGCTCGGTATCGGCCAGCGGTCGCAAGATATACAGGTCGCTTTCGAGCGTCGGGGCACCAAAGGTTGCGGTCTTAATCACGTCCTCTTGGGCGAGCACTTCCTCCGCCACAGCGCGGTCCACCGTGCCCGCCCCCACCAATATATACAGTCGTTCCGAGACCTCGCGGAGCTGCAGATAATTGCGCGGCCAGCGGTAAGCATCGAGCGTCTTCGTCGCCGCGACAGACAGCGTGGGCGCTGCCGTTCCAAATGCATCAGCGAGATATTCCAAATAGCGCGCAGCCTTCGTCGACGCGGCTCCCTGCTCGGCGATTGCCGGCGCCACGCTCACCGCACAGGCGAAGCGCTCGGACACAAAGGCGGCTTGATCACTTTCGCTGCCGCCCGGCATGTCATTCGCCGTCAGCACCACATGGCAGCGCGTCGCCAACGCGGTGTCGGCCATCGTGGAAACGAGCTCGCGAAGGCGCTGGGGACCAACCGCGTTCCAGCCCTCAATGCAAAGTGTCAGCCCCGTTTGGAACAGCGGCGATTCGGAGCTTTTGAGCACATGGCGCCAACCGCGATCGGTGAGTTCATCGAGCGCGACGGAAACAAAGGGCTGATCGGCAAAAGGACCGTCCAGATAGAGGCGCTTGGCGATCTCGACCTGACCCGCTCCCAGCTCGCCCTCGAGCATAAGGGGCACACCGCGCGCGTAGCTCTCGGCAACCGGTGCAGCCACCGCAGCGGCACCCTCAACGATGCCGTACGCGCTCGATTCGTAGCGGGCCTCAACTTCGTCGGCGTTGAGCCACTCGATGCCCGCATGCGCCGCGGCACCGCGCACCTCACGCGCCACGACCACCCAAAGGCCCCCGCCCTCTTTGTCGGTGGGGCGAACGGTCAGGCTCAGGCGCGTACCCGCACGCCCCATAACCAGACGCGCACCGTCTCCTATACGGTCGAGGCGCTCGGCAACAAAAGCCGCCACATCCCGCTCAAGCGCCGCGTCATTCATGGTCGAGATCGCGACGTCCCCACGCGCATCGATTGCCAATGCCGAGGCCCCGGCAGCAGCCAGGGCATCGGTCAAGATGTTCAGCTTGGCATCGCTATCCATGATTTGCCCCTGTCCGCAGCGACGTGCAACGCTGACGGTCGCACGACCAAGTGTTTCAAAATTGAACGATATTGCTCACCAAACACTATAGGGCAGAAAGCGCCGTCCTGCGAGTATAGGTGTTGCCCCGCATCGCCATCCTGGCGGGGCGATAAGAGCTCTTCGGGACTTATAAACCTGCGGACAAGCCATACCCGCAAGAGCTCCTATCGCTCCACCGTGAGAATGCGCTCACCAGCACGCAGCACGCAGATAAGCTACTTCTCTACCAGATTCCCAGCACGTGTTGCATTCCCAAACTCATGCACGCAATGCCAATCCAGCAGCAAAAGCCCAGCGCGATGGGCTTGCCGCCCTTTTTGACCAGCTCGACGATATCGGTATTAAAACCAATAGCCGCCATGGCCATCACAATAAAGAACTTCGACAGCTCCTTGATGGGCGCCGTAAAGGACGCGGGAAGCTGAAGCACCGTGGTGATCACACTCGCCAGCACAAAGAACAGCACAAACATGGGAAACGCGCGTTTAAGGGAGAACGTGCTTTTGGCGTCGCCGCCAGCCTTGCGCGCCAGATACATCTGCCAGCATGCGAGGACCAACGTGATGGGAATAATGGCCAGCGTCCTGGTGAGCTTGACCACCGTGGCGCTCTCGAGCACATTTGCGCCGGGATGCATGCTGTCCCAGGCGCTCGCCGCAGCCGTTACCGACGAGGTGTCGTTGATGGCAGTGCCGGCAAACAGGCCAAAACCCTCGTTGGTCAGCCCGAGCATGCCGCCGAGCGTTGGAAACACGAGCGCCGCGATAACGTTAAACAGGAAGATGACCGAAATGGCCTGGGCAATCTCGCGATCGTCGGCATCGATGACGGGCGCGGTCGCGGCGATGGCCGAACCGCCGCAAATCGACGAACCCACACCTACAAGCGTCGCGATCTTGCCCGGCACGTTCATAACGCGGCAGAGCACAAAGGCGATGACAAGCGAGGTCGAGATTGTTGCCACGATAATCGGTAGCGACTGGGCGCCCTTGGACAGAATCTGGGAGAGGTTCATGCCAAAGCCAAGCAGGATAACCGCGTACTGCAAGACTTTTTTGGACGTATAGGTGACGCCGGCGGCGAGCTGTTCGCGACGATTCTTGGGAAAGACGAGCGCCAGGACCATGCCAAAGAGGATGGCAAATACCGGACCGCCGACCACCTCAATTTGTTTGCCGAGCAACGTCGCGGGAATGGCGATAATCAGGCAGAACAAAACGCCTTTCCAGCGCTCGCGTACGATGTTTGCCAGTTGCATATGGGATTCCTTCTTTCTATTTCACGTTTGCGACGGCTTATGATACGGCAACATTGAGCGCAGCCTTGCGCAAACACAGACTAAGATGCCGCATTAGTTCTCAGGCAACAGCCGAATTACCCACCGCGGAGAGCTGATTCGCGGCATAATTAACAACTGACATATGAGTTTGATAGAACAGTTGCGAGGCGCTATGGAAGAATCGATGCACGTCGGCGAGCAGGAAACGAGTCTACAGGACCAGTCCTACCACACCATTCGACGCAAAATCGTCTACCTGGACTACAAGCCGGGCGAAAAGCTGGGCGTCAAGCAACTTTGCGACGACCTGGATATGGGTCGCACGCCCGTGCGCGAGGCTTTGGTTCGCTTGGCGCAGGAAGGCCTGGTGCGCACCGTGCCCCAGAGCGGCACCTACGTCTCACCCATCAACCTCACCCTTGCTGAGAGTGCCTGCTACATCCGCGAACATCTGGAAAAGCAGGTGATCGTGGAGTGCTGTGCGCGCGCCACGTCGGCCGGCATCGAGCAGCTCGACCGCGCCATCGCGCTGCAGGAAAAGGCCATGGCCGAAGAGGATCGCATCGGCTTCTTTTTGAGCGACAACCTCATGCATCACATGATTTTTAGCATCGCATGTCGCAGCACCGTGTGGTCGTGGCTCGAAGAGACCAATGCCGACCTGGAGCGCTTCCGCTGGCTGCGCGCCGCCACGCAGGTTCTCGACAATCAGGACATCGTGAACGAGCACAAGCAGATTCGCCGCGCTATCGCCGGTCGCGACCCCATCGAAGCGAGCTTTTTGGTCAGTAAGCACCTGCATATGATGTTCCGCAACCAGACCGAGGTTCTGGACCAGTTCCCCGAGTACTTCGAGACCAGCAAGCTCCGCTAACCTGCCAAAAAGGGACAGGTTCATTTTGGCAGGTTTATCTGGTCAAATGCGACTAAGGCCCGGCTCCGTCTTGATGCGGAGCCGGGCCTTAGTTGTTAGGATGACGGAACTCGATTACTCGACAGTAACGCTTTTCGCCAGGTTGCGGGGTTGGTCGACGTCGCAGCCGCGCAGGATGGCGACCTCGCGGGCGAGCAGCTGCAGCGGGACGCTCGCCGTGATGGGGCTGAACACGTCGCGGACTGCTGGCACGCGGATAATGCAGTCGGCGATCTTGTTGATCTCCTCGTCGCCCTCGGTGGCAACGACGATGACCTTGGCGCCGCGCGCCTTGCACTCCATGAGGTTCGACACGGTCTTGTCGTAGGTGGCACTCTTGGTGGCCACGGCGATGACAGGGAAGCCCGGGTCGATCAGCGCGATGGGGCCGTGCTTCATCTCACCGGCGGCGTAGGCCTCGGCGTGCAGGTAGCTGACCTCTTTGAGCTTGAGCGCGCCCTCGTAGGAAATAGCGGCACCCATGCCGCGGCCCACGAACAGCGCCGACTGCGCATCCTTGCACAGCAGGGCAGCCTCATGCACGGCCTCGGTTTGGGTATCCAAAATCCACTGGATCTGCTCGGCCGTATCGGAAAGCTCGCGGAACAGCATGCGCGCCTGCTTGGTGGTCAGACGGTACTTGACCTGCGCCAGCAGCAGAGCCAAAAGCGTAAGGCTCACGACCTGGCCGATGAAGCTCTTGGTCGAAGCGACCGCGATCTCCTTGTTGGCCTTGGTGTAGATGACACCGTCGCTCTCACGCGCCACAGGGCTGCCCACCACGTTGGTGATGCCGAAGACCTTGGCACCTTTGATGCGCGCGTCGCGAATGGCGGCAAGGGTATCGGCCGTCTCGCCCGACTGGGACACGGCAACGACGAGCGTCGTCGGCGTGATGATGGGATTGCGATAACGGAACTCGCTGGCCGCCTCAACCTCGGTGGGGATGCGAGCCCAGCCCTCAATGAGATTCTTGGCAATGAGGCCAGCGTGATAGCTGGTGCCGCAAGCGATCACGTAGACGCGGTCGATGTCGTTGAGCTCCTCGAGCGAAAGGCCCAGCTCGTCGATGTCGAGCTCGCCGGCCGGCGTCATGCGACCGACCAGCGTGTCGCGCACGACGCGCGGCTGCTCGTGGATTTCCTTGAGCATAAAGTCGGGATAACCGCCCTTTTCTGCCATGTCCAGGTCCCAGTCGATGTGGGTGACCTTGGGCTCGATAACGTTGCCGGCCTCGTCGGTGTACTCGACGCCTGCGGGCGTGAGCTTGGCAAACTGACCGTCCTCGAGCACCACGACATCGCGGGTGGCGTCGATGAGCGCGATGACGTCGGAGGCGACATAGGAGCCGGTTTCGCCCACGCCGACTACGATCGGGGAATCCTTGCGGGCCACGGCGATCACGCCGGGCTCGTCAGCGCACACGGCGGCCAGACCATAGGCACCGACCACGTGGGTGCACGCCTCGCGCACGGAGGCCATCAGGTCGTGCGTCTCGTCATAAGCCTCTTCGATCAGATGCGCGAAGACCTCGGTATCGGTCTCGCTCTTAAAGTGGTGGCCGCGACCCTCCAGCTCTTCGCGCAGCTCGGCGAAGTTCTCGATGATGCCGTTGTGGACGATGGCGATACGACCGTCGCAGCTGGTGTGGGGGTGAGCGTTAACGACGGAAGGCTTGCCGTGGGTGGCCCAACGGGTGTGGCCGATACCGCAGGTAGCGTCGCTGTCGATGTTGGAAAGCTCGCTCTCCAGGCCCGCGACCTTGCCCACGCGGCGGATGACATCGAGGTGTGCCGCGGCGCCCTTGCCCACCTCGAGCGCGACGCCCGAGGAGTCATAGCCGCGATACTCCATACGCTTGAGGCCCGTGACCAGGATGTTCTTTGCAATATCAGAGCCGGTGTAGCCGACGATTCCGCACATAAAATAAATCCCTTCGTTCGCGTGACTGCAAGACGTCCACGCACAAGGGGCGCTGAGACGTATAACGTTCGAGTATTGTACTCACGCAAACGCAAGCTGATATACCAGAAGTGGTATCTCAACTTAGATACCACCCGATGCACACATGCCCAAACCACCACGATGGGGACAGGCGCCTTTGTGGTGGTTTGGGCTCCAGCGTTTGCCCAGATAAAACCTGCCAAAATAAACCTGTCCCTTTTTGGTAGGTTTGGGATGCTACAATCTGCCTTGTACTTGAAACGCATCAAAGGGGCCGCTATGGCAAAGGTAAAAATCAGCGACGTCGCGCGCGAGGCCGGGGTTTCGTTGGGCACGGTTTCCAACGCGCTCAACCACCCCGAAAAGCTGCGCCCCGAGACCCTCAAGCTCATCAACGAGACCATCAATCGCCTTGGCTACCTGCCCAACCAAAGCGCTCGCCAGCTCGCGGGCGGCACCACCAAGTCCTTTGGCCTGGTGCTCCCCCGTCTCGATCACGGCTTTTCGCTCCAAATCGCCAGCGGCGCCCACAACGAGGCCCGCAAGCACGGCTACGACCTGCTCATCGCCAACGCCGATAACGACGATATTCTCGAGGACCATTTCTTGCGCTATTTTATGGGCACGCAAATGTCCGGTGTCATGGTTCAGCCCATGACGTCCCCCGACTGGCACCCCGCCATGACCAAGATGCCCGTGCCAATCGTCCATCTGGACATCCACTGTTCCGAGCCCGGTTACTACGTGGCCGCCGACAACGAGGCGCAGGGGCGCATTATCGCCGAGCTCGCCATCGCCCGCGGCGCACACCATATTGTCGTCGTCGGCCGAGCAGCATTTATGCAACTCACCCTGCGCGTCCTTGGCATTCATAAAGCGCTCGCTCTACACCCCGATATCAAGATCGAAGTCATCGACGCCGGCGAATGGAATACCGCCGCCGACGGCTACGGCATCGGCGCCCAAATCGCCGCGCGCCCCGCCGACGAACGCCCCGATTTTGTCGTCGGTCTGACCGACGTGCTGGCCTCGGGCGTCATCTCGGCGCTGGTCGACAAAGGCATCGCCGTCCCCGGGCAAGTACGCGTAGCAGGTTGCGATGGCAACCCACTCGCTTGGAGCGGATCGGTCCCGCTCACTACGGTAGCGCCCCCGGGCTACGAGATTGGCCGCAAGGGCGTTCAATTGCTCATGGAGCAAATTGAGAACAAGGCCCCGGCAAAGACCAAGCACGTCCACATCGGCTCTGCCGCGCGCACCGTCACCGCGGTCACGGCCATCGAGGACATCAACCGCCAAGAACTCGTGCGGCCGTTCCTGCTGGAACGCGCCAGCACCCAGGCAAGCAGCCAGACCGACGCCACGGCCATCAACCTCGGTGCGTATCTATAGCACGCCCGCAAGTATGCTAAGTCGCCGCTCAAGCAAAAGGGGCCCGACCATTGCCGGACCCCTTTTGCTTGAGCGCAAACGTGGGCAATTGCTCGTTTCAACGCCGCAATTGTCTAGCGCACGGCCTTGACCGCCGCCGCCAAATCGAACAGCGTATCGAGCACGGCCTCGCAGCCATCCACCACGTCCTGCGGCAGCGGCACGATATCGGGGACGGCAAAGACATGGCAGCCGGCCGTAATGCCCGAGACGCAGCCGTTGCGCGAATCCTCGACCACGGCACATTCCTCGGGAGCAAAGCCCGCGCGCTCGCAGGCGAGCAGATACATCTCGGGGTCGGGCTTGCCATGCGCGACGTCCTCGCCACACGTTACCGTTTCAAACTTGTCAAAAAGACCGACCATCTTAAGGTTGCGCTCGGCCGTAACGAGGCGCGATGACGTCGCAAGGCCCACGTGATAGCCCGCAGCCAGCAGCTCGTCTAGGCACTCGGCGGCGCCGGCCTTAAGTTCCAGTTCGGTCTTGACCATCTCGTCGCGAATCTCCTTGTGGCGACGATAGATCGCCTCGGTGGTTTCGTGGCTGCCATAATGCTTATCGAGGATGTCCATAACATCGGGCAGCGTGCGGCCGATAAACTGATGGATCAGCGCTTCATCAATCGCGAGCCCCAGCTCAGCGGCGCCTGCCTTCCAGGCCTTAATCCCCAAACGCTCGGTATCGACCAGCGTTCCATCCATGTCAAAAATAACAGCCTTGATCATATCGGTCCCCCATCGACTCTCGCTGTCGCGTTGCTGCAACTCTACCGCATTTGGCAACTTGTATATAACGTATATACCATATTGCACTTTCGTTACACAGATAGAAGTCTTATGGCAAGTAACGCATTAGGATTATAGTTTTTGATCGAGTACTCAACGATAAGGATCGTTTCATGAATTTAGACACCACGGCACCCGCAAAGGAGCTTCAAGACAAGCTATCGGCGCTCGAACAGCTGCTTTTGGCATACGGGCGCGTGGCTATCGGGTTTTCCGGCGGCGTTGACAGCAGCTTTTTGGCCGCCGTATGCGCCCGCATCATGCCTACCAATACCCTCCTCGTCCATCTCACCACGCCGCTCATCGGCACGCCCGAGCAGGCTTCGTTTGAGCAGTCCGTTGATGGGCAGGCCAATGAGGGGCCACATTTTAAGCTCCCCGTGCTCAATCTTTCGGTGGATCAGTTGCAACTCCCCCAAGTAGCCTGCAACGATGCCAATCGCTGCTACCACTGCAAGCACGCTGGTTTTACCGCCATCGTCAACCACGCCAAGTCGCTCGGCTTTCCCACCGTCATCGATGGCAGCAACGCAAGCGATCGCGGTGACTACCGCCCCGGCATGCGTGCGGCAGAAGAGCTCGGCGTACGCTCACCCCTTATGGAGGTCGGCTTTACCAAGGACGAAGAGCGTGAGCTACTGCGCGCATGGGGTTATCCCGTTTGGAACCTGCCGGCGGGAGCATGTCTTGCCACGCGCGTCCCCACGGGCGAGGAGCTTACGCGCGAGAAGGTCGATTTAATCCGCGCCTGCGAGGATTACCTGCACGATCTTGACTTAGCTCAGGTCCGCGCACGCCTGGTCGGCGGCCGCATGCATATCGAGGCCGCACCCGCAGATGTCGCCAAGATTGCCACCCTCGGCGGTGCCGCCGTCGACGACAAGGGCAAGACCCCGCTGCCCGCCGTTATCGAGTCCGCGCTGCGCGAGCTGGGCTGCGACCATATCTCCCCCGAGGTCACCCCCTACATCCACGGCAACATGAACCAGTAACCTGCCAAAAAGGGACAGGTTTATTTTGGCAGGTTTTATCTGGGGAAATGTCAAATGGCCCCACACGCCCAACCACCGCGGCTCCATATGAGGCAAATGAATCCGTAGCGTTTGTCCCAAATCTTGAGTATTTGTTCGATAGACCGCACCTCGGCGGCTCCAGCTAGACTGGTA
>URTW01000016.1 GCA_900550815.1 uncultured Collinsella sp. | reverse complement strand
TCGTCGGCTGACTGCGAAAGCGAGCCATGCTGGCTGCCGCTCGAAGTGGCGGTGTTGGATTCGACGGAGGGCAGCGCCTTAGCAGAGACCGCCTCGGCAAGCGTTGTGTCCTCGGAGACGATCGTGATCATTTGCGTCGACGAACCCGAAGCACCCGCCGTCACGGCATTCTTTCCGCCGCCAATGTTGAGCGTGCCACTCATAATGAGCGCGATGACCAGCAGGGCGCCGCAGGCGCAGCCGGCAAGCGCCGTAATAAAGATCGGCAGCTTTTTGGTCTTGGTCTTGACCACCGTGTGCTTGTTCACGACCTGCTGGCCACCCAGCGGCTTGCCGGTCTGCGTGTCGTAGGCCTGCACGTAGGGAATGTTGCTGTCGGCAGGCGTCGACTCCACCTGCACGCGCGGCTGCTGCTGGGTCTCGCCGGCGTTGCCCGCATCCTGGGGACGCTGGGAATCGTACTCGCTCATAGCTGCGATCCTTTCGTCAAATAACCAAAGGCCCGCCAAACATGTGGCGGGCCATCATTGTTCACGTTGAGTTGTACCCCAATATGCGGGCGAACGTGTATGAGAACGCAATCTTTTAGGAAGGCTTAAGTTCTGCTGCAGACCCGAAAGGACCCGGCCTACGGCAAAACCACCACAAAGGTGCCTGTCCCCTTTGTGGTGGAAATCTAGTCCTTAAACAGATAGCCCACGCCGCGGACGGTGGTGATGTGTGCCGCGATCTGCGGGCCTACCTTGGAGCGGATGCGTCGAATGTGCACATCGACGGTGCGCGTGCCACCGCAGTACTCAAAGCCCCACACGCGGTGCAGCAGCACCTCGCGGCTGTAGGCGCGGTTGGGGTGCGTCGCCAAAAAGCTCAGCAGCGAGTACTCCATCAGCGTCAGGTCGATGGGCTCATCATCGAGCGTCACCTGGTAGGTAGCCAGGTTAATCTCGAGGTTATCGATGTTGAGCACATCGTCGGCGGTGACGGTCTCCTCCTCGCCCATCAGGCGCTGCGCACGAGCCTTGAGCTCGTTGGGTGTCGCCGTGGGGCATACAAAGTCGGCATGCGCGTGATTGGGCAGGCGCAAGGTACCGAGCGCCTCGTCGTCGACGATCACCAACATGGGGACGCCGCCACGATCGTCAAGCCACTTGGCAATCTGATCGATACGGTCGCTGCGGATGCCGTCGGAATCGAGAATCAGCAGGTCAAAGTCGTGCGCCGCAGTCGGCGAATCGGGGGTTGCCAGGCTCACCTCGACACCCAGGGTGGTCGTCAAGCTGCGGGCAAACTCGTGGAAGCGCGTCGTGCGCGCCATGAACAGGGCACTCTTTTCGGACATATCGGCCTCCAAAGAAATGAGCTCAATCGTACTGGAACAAGTCAGCGCGATTAGGAGTTCGCCAGGTAGTGCTTGATCTCCCACTCGGTGATCGTAGACTCAAACTTATGCCACTCGTCGCGCTTCTTTTTGAGGAAGAAGCTGTGGATGTGCTCGCCGAGGGCAGCCTTCATAAACTGCGAGTCCTCAAACTCGTCGAGCGCCTCTTTGAGCGAACGCGGCAGCGGCGTGTAGCCGGCCTCGAGCATCTGGCGGTCGGTGAGCTTGAGCGTCTCGGCCGTGGCCTCGGGCGGGAGTTCCAGCTTGCGCTCGATGCCGTCCAGACCAGCCGCCAGCGTGACGGCGTTGACCAGGTACGGGTTGGCCTTGGGGTCGGGGCTGCGAAGCTCGATGCGCGTGGACAGCTGCTTGCCGGGCTTGTAGACCGGAATGCGGACCATACTCGCGCGGTTGCGCAGGCCCCACGTGGCGTACTGCGGCACGGAGTCGCCGCCCGTGGTGATGCGCTTGTACGAGTTGCCCGTGGGGATAGTGATGGCGCTGATCTCGCGCGCGTGCGCCAAGATGCCGGCCATGTAGTGCTTGGCGATATCGGAGAGGTGGTACTTCTCGTCGTCCTCGCCCCAAAAGACGTTGTTGCCGTCGTGGTCGAATAGCGACTGGCACAGGAACATAGCGCTGCCGTCCTCGCCCGCCAACGGCTTGGGCATAAAGGAGGCGTGGCAGCCGCTCTCGTAGGCCTGCTGCTTAATGATGAGTTTGGCCGTGGTGATGGCGTCGGACATGCTCAGGGCCTCGGCGTGGCGCAGGCTCATACCGTGCTGCGAGCGGCCGGCGGCGTGGAAGGTGTACTCCACGGGCACGGACATCTTCTCGAGCGTGAGGACCGTGTTGCGGCGCAGGTCGCGAGCGGCATCGCTTACCGAAAGATCGAAGTAGCCCACGTTGTCGAGCGGCTCGGGGGTATGCTCGTCGGGGAAGTAGTAATACTCCAGCTCGGCGCCCACGTTGAGCAGATAGCCAGCCTTCTCGGCCTTGCGGAACATGCGGCGCAGGGCATCGCGCGGGTCGCCGGCAAACGGCTTGCGATCGGGAGTGCATACGTCGCAGAACACGCGGGCGACGCCGTTGTGGCTCGGGCGCCACGGCAAAATCTGGAAGGTCGAAGCATCAGGGAACGCCAGCATGTCGGCTTCCTCGGGCGTGGCAAAGCCCTCGATGGCGGAGCCGTCAAAGCCAATACCCTCCTCAAAAGCGACCTCGAGGTCCTCGGGGCTAATGGCAAAGTTCTTGAGGCGGCCGAGAATGTCGACAAACCACAGACGCACAAAGCGGATGTCACGCTGCTCTACGGAGCGGAGTACGTAATCGATGTTCTGCTGGTTCATGTCGCTCCCCTTTCTTTCGGGCGGGTTTCGACTGGTCTATATCGCAGATACTATCGCAGAAAAATGTTTCCGCAGGGTTAAAGCGTATCAAGCGCCCAAAAAACGTGCGCGAACAGGCCGTTGCAAACGAGCGGCTAGCGTTCGGATTCGGAGACAATTTGCCTACAGGCTCGTTCCAGCGCAGGGAACTCCATCGTCACTGCATCCCAAACAACCGAGCGATCGACATTGCCGTAATCATGCGCAAGATAATTTCTCATGCCGATAATTCCACGCCACTCAATTTCGGGATGAAGCCGCTGCGAGCGCTCCGACAACTTGCCCGCTTCTTCCGTCACCCTAAGCGCACACATCAAAAGGGAGTCCGCCAACGCCCTCGTCCGCACGTCATTCGCATGCAGAAACTGGTCCTCGGTGATATTAAAAGCCTCGATGCGCTCGTTCGTTTCAGAGATGGCTTCCAAAACCTCTTGGGCGCGAAGGCCGTCTGACTTACGCGCGATCATAAAGGATCACTCCTTCGCGCTCGATTACCGCGGCAAGATCGTCATCAAGATAATCACTCGAGACGAGGTCAACCTGCCTCCCGGTTTCTTTGCGCACCGCCTCGCCAAACGCCGACAACGCGAAAAGACCGAAGCCCTGCTCGCGATCGACTTCGAGACGCAAGTCAATATCGCTATCGACATGCGCCTCGCCCCGGGCATACGAACCAAAAAGGATCACGGGCTTGATGGCGGGAATCGAGCTGGCTGCCTCGCGGACGGCGGACTCAATCTGGGCAGTATCCAAAATGCCCGTCGCGGCGCTTTCGCTCGCAGAGCTTTTACCAAGTGAAGGAACAAACGGCAGCGAACGCTCGCGCAGCATCTGTCTCATAAACATATTGACCGCAACAGACGAAGTCATGCCAAGCTCTTCGCACAGTTCGGCAAATGAGTCTTTAATTGACGAGTCCACTCGCACACTCAGCACAGACGCAGCCATGGATACCTCCTGTATGACATTGTCTATATATTATCACACAGACTAGCGCGAGGTCGAAGCGCGGTGTTCGATGTGGCCGGGAATCTCGATGCGTTTGGGCGCCAGCTTTGCGGCCTCGCCCACGGTGGTGGTAACGACGTCGATGCGCTCGGACAGGCGCTCGACCACGCGCTCAGCAATGGTGAGGGTATCCTGCGCGGCCGTGGTGACGCCGCCAAAGAGCACATGGTTCCAAGGGTAGTCGTCAAACGTCGCGATCTTGAGCCCCGCCGGCAGCGAGGGACCAAGCTGCGCCAGCGCCTCGGTCAGACGCAGGAAAACCAGGCCGTTGACAGCAATGAGGCCGAGCTTTTTACCTGCATAGCCACGGATGGTCTCGTCCAAACGGCCAACGCCCGTAGCACCGCCATCGGCCAGGGTGACGACCTCGCCCGCAAGGCCGCGTCGCGAAAGCTCGTCGGCAAAGGCCTCGGCGCGCTCGCGACGGACGGGGCTGTCGTCGCTCGCCTCGGTGAGCAGGCACAGGCGCTCACTGCCAGCGGCGGCCAAGGCGTCTACCAAGCCGGAGACCAGCTCACGGTTGTTAGATGTCACCAGATCGACACCGCCGGCGGCAACATCGCGGTCGAGCAGCACAACGGGCAGACGTCCCGCTGCCGCGGCGATCGCCCCGTCGTTACCACCGCAGGTGTTGACGACCAAGCCGTCCACGCCAGCATCGATGAGCCTGGTGAGCGACTCTGCTTCCTTTGCGGGGTCGTTGCCGCTAATGGCCGTCATAAGCGAGCAGCCGCGCGCGGCGGCACTGGCGGAAAGCCCTTCGAGCATGGCACTGGAGAACGGGTTGGCGATGTCGGCCAAGATCACGCCGATGAGATTGGTGCGCGAGCTGCGTAGATTGCGTGCGGCGGCACGTGGGCGATAGCCGGTGCGCTCGATAACCGCCGCGATGCGAGCACGGGTTTCCTCGGTCATCTGCCCGGGGCGGTTGTTGAGATAGCGCGAGACCGTGGCCGGACTCACGCCCGCCTCGGCGGCAATGTCCTTGATTCTCATCTGCGCCATGGCGCACCCCGTTTCCCAATTGTCAGCAGTCTGAGCCATTTTAGGCATTTTTTTAAAAATCTCGTTTGCAAAACGCTGTAGGTGAGTATACTACAACTCGAAACGAAACCGATTTCGTAAACCGATTTCGGCGAGCGTTGGCACGCAGGTGCAAAGACGCACCCTACCGTCTTGGCACCTGCGTGCCAACGCCATATCAAAGGTGTACGCACGAGTAAAAGGAGCTGCGCGACCATGGGTAAAACGGTTCTTACCTTCGGCGAGATCATGATGAGACTCTCGCCCAAAGACCACCTGCGTATTGAGCAGGCAACCGAGTTTGACGTCCGCTACGGCGGCGCCGAGGCCAACACTGCGCTTTCCCTGGCCTACCAGGGCGACAAGGCCGCTTACGTCTCCGTTGTCCCGGCCAACCGTCTGGGCGAGTGCGCCCTGCGTTCGCTGAAGGCCTACGGCGTCGACACCACGCGCGTCGTGCGTCAGGGCGACCGTCTTGGCTCCTATGTGTTTGAGGTCGGTGCCTCGCAGCGCGGCAATGGTTGCGTCTACGACCGCAAGTACTCTGCCATCAACATGGCCAAGCGCGACGTCTTTGACTGGGACGAGATCCTCAAGGGCATCGATGTCTTCTATTTCTCCGGCGTGACGCCCGCTGTCTCCGACGAGATGGCCGCTGCGTGCAAGGATGCCCTCACCGCTTGCCGCGCCAAGGGCATCACCACCGTGTGCGACGTCAACTATCGCGGCAAGATGTGGTCGCCCGAAAAGTCGCAGGCCACCAAGAAGGAGCTCCTGCCGCTCGTCGACATCTGCATCGCCAACGACGAGGACGCACCCGCCGGCCTCGGCATGACCTGCGTCTCCGGCTCCCTTGCCCACGGCATCGAGGAGCGTGACACCTACGTCGAGATGGCCCGTCAGATTTGCGCCGAGTACGGCTGTAAGAAGGTCGCTTCGGTCGTCCGCAACATCTCCTGCGTCGAACGCTCCATCTGGATGGGCATGCTCTATGACGCCGAGAGCGGCGAGCACTGGTTCTCCCCTGCTCACGACGTTCACGTGCTCGAGGGCGTTGCCGCCGGCGACGCTTTCAACGCCGGCCTCGTCCATGCCCTCATCAACGACTTTGACCCGCAGGACGCCGTCAACTACGCGATTGCGGCCTCGATCCTCAAGCTCACCATCAAGGGCGATTCCAACTTGGTGACCGCCGACGAGATCGCCGCTGTGGCCAACGCCGCCGACGGTGGCACCCGCGTCGCGCGCTAGTCCGTCTCCATTCCGCGGGCCGCAGCTTTCCAATCCCATACCTCTGCGGCCCGCTCCCCGATTCCTCCGGCCGGGCAAAACCACCAGTCCCATTCCGGTTTTGCCTGGCATTCCCTACATGACTGGTCGAGCAGCCGGTTTTGGAATTGCTTGTGACCCCAAGCAGTGCCTCCGATAACCAATCCAGAATCGGCTCCTGACCAGCATATTTGGCAATCACGCGCCTATGCGCGCCATACATCGAAAGGAACATCATGTTCGATCAGTTCTACACCACGCTTGAGTCCCTGGGCATCGTGCCGGTCGTTGTGCTCGACAAGGTCGAGGACGCCGCTCCGCTCGCCCACGCCCTTATGGCAGCTGGCATGAAGTCCGCCGAGGTCACCTTCCGCACCGCCTGCGCCGCCGAGTGCATCGCCGCTATGGCCGAGGCCGAGCCCGAGATGTGTGTTGGCGCCGGCACTGTCCTGACCGTCGAGCAGGTTGAGCAGGCCCGCGCAGCCGGTGCCAAGTTCATCGTCTCCCCGGGTTACAACGAGGACGTCGTGAAGCACTGCATCGACATCGACCTGCCTGTCCTTCCCGGCACCGTGACCCCCTCCGAGGTCACCGCAGCCGAGAACCTGGGCCTCAAGGTCACCAAATTCTTCCCCGCGGCTCAGTATGGCGGCCTCAACACCATCAAGGCCCTCGCTGCTCCGTTTGTCGGTCACCGCTTTATGCCTACCGGCGGCGTGAGCACCGCCAACGTCGAGGAGTACCTGAGCTCCTCCGCCATCATCGCCTGCGGTGGCACCTGGATGGTCAAGCCGGCCCTGTTTGCCGACGGCGACTTCTCCAAGGTCGAGCAGATTGCCCGCGAGGCCATGGACGTCGTCAAAAAGGTCCGCGGCTAGGTTTAGCTCTCTATCGTGAAAGGGGGCGTGTCCTAGACCTCGCCCCCTTTCTTTTAAAGCGGCTCGGAAGCGCGCCGTTTCCGTCACGAACAAGAACCAAAACCGTCTTGTATGCTGATAGAACGTGACGGAAGCGACACGCCCCCGAGCCGCTTTGTCCACTCGGGCAACAGTCGCGCTCAACTAAGCCACATCGACAAAAACCGAGCCACCAAAACAGCTGCGGCGCCGTCTGGAGGAATGGACCCTTGCTTCCGGTCTTTTCCTCCAAGCGGCGCCGCAGCTTTTTCGTGCCCCGATAGCACCCCGGCAGTTGCGGTGAGATACGGACTGTTTACACCATCAGAGCCGCAAAACAGTCCCTATTTCACCGCAACTTATATGGGGATTGATTAGATGAACGAGTCTTTGGACAGCTCAAAATAGTCGGGATGCAAGGCGATAACCGGGCCCTGCTCCTCGGGCATCAGGTGCAGGTGTGTCTCGGCCAGATAGCTCGCCGTGTCGGTATCGCCCTTTTTAATGGCCTCGAGAATTCGGCGATGCTGCCGACGAATCGGCTCCCAATCCAGGTCCTGCGACACCATACGCAGCCAGTTGTATCGCTCAAAATGCGTGTTGATGCTTTTCATCCAATCCCACAACATGTGACGACCGGCAATCTCAAAACACGTCTCATGGAACAGGTTATCCAGGTCAAAGAAACGACGCGTTTCGCCATGGTCGAGCGACTCGGACTCGGTAAGAATCTGCTCAAGCCGCTGCTTTTGCTCGGGCGTGGCGGCCGAACAGCATTTAATAAGCACGCTTCTCTCGAGCTTCTCGCGCAAAAAGCAGGCGTTTTCGGCGCGTTCCATGCTGATCTTAGAGACGTAGGTGCCGCTTTTGGGACGCGTTTCCACCAGCTCCTGCTCACGCAGACGCACAAAGGATTCGCGAATGGGCGTGCGCCCGATTCCCGTCTCCTTTTCCAGACCAATCGCCGAAAGGCGCGTGCCGGGCTTGAGCTCGGCATAGATGATCTTGGAGCGCAATGCGTTGTATGCCTGGTCTTGCAGGCTCTGATAATGCTGGTGTTGTTCCATAAAGCCCTCGGATGAAGCCTCGGTTAATCGAATACCACCATGCAATACTATCGCATCCCCCGCCCCCTCATAAGTTGCGGTGGAATAGTTCCTGCTCAAAGCCTTCAGCAGCAAAAACAGGAACTATTCCACCGCAACTTATGGGGGGGACGGGTGCGACATGCCGTTGGTATAAAAAGCAAAGGCCCGCGGACAGTTTGATAGGCAACTGTCCGCGGGCTTGCGGTGAGACACGCTTGTCTTATGCGTTTCTCGCCTAGATAAACAGGCTCAGGATCAGAACCATGATGAGGCCGACAACGGAGTTGACGAGCTCCAACAGGCCCCATGTCTTATAGGTTTCCTTCTTCGACAGGCCAAACGACAGCTGGAACAGCAGGTAGCCGCCGTCATACATAGGCGTGATGGTATTGGATGCGCAGGCGCAGACCAGTACTGCAAGCACCGGGTTGATGCCAAACTGCGTAACCATAGGTGCCACGACGCCGGCGGCGGTGATGGCCGAGACGGTACCCTGGCCGGTGAACAAGCACAGGACCACCGTGATCACCCAAGCCAAAATCAGCGGCGACACCGGCATGAGGCTCACCATGTCGGCAAGCGTCGCGCCAACGCCAGAAGTAATGATGACCTGCTTCATGATGCCGCCGGCACCGATAACGAGCAGCACGTTCGCGACGCCCTTGATAGCATCGGACATAGAGCTAGAGATCTCTCCGCCATCCATGCCGCGCGTATAACCATACGCAACCATGGCAAGAATCATCGTGATGAGCATAGTGATATCTGCGCTACCGATGCAGCTGGCAAGATCGTATGCAAAGCAACCCTCGCCCACCGTGTTCTTGATAATCGAAGCCCCAATCATGATGATTGCCGGGAACAGCGGCACCAGAATGGAAAGCCAGAACGGCGGAAGCTCGTCCGCGGGCCTGCGCTCCGCCGGCTTCATAACATTGCCAAGCGGCATGTCATCGAGACCGGGGATGAAATGGCACAGCAAAAGACCAGAGCAGATAAGTGTCGGAATCGTGACGATCAGACCAAAGATGTAGACCGGCGGAACCTCGGCACCAAAGGCACTCACCAGCGCCATAGGACCAGGCTGCGGCGGAAAAAGAGAATGGCCCATCGTGGTACCAGAAACAGCCGGGATAATCAGGCGCATATAGGGGATGTCGGCCTCTTTGGCGATGCTGATAACGAGCGGCGTAACGATAAGGAACGCCACCTCGTAGAACATGCTCATACCAAAGATAACGCCGATGATCAGAAGCGCAACAGGCAGCAGCTTAATACCGAGCTTGTCAACGATAGTGTCGGCAATCTGCTGCGAGGCACCCGAATCGGTCATCAGTTTTCCGATGGCTGCGCCAAAGATAATGATCAGCGCAAGCGACTTAAGCGTTCCGCCCAGTCCATCTTCCATGGTGGGGACAAGGTCGCCCACAGAGATGCCGTCGGCAAGGGCGATAAAAATGGCGGAAAGAATAAGCGCAATGATGCTGTTGATTTTAAACTTAACGATCATGGCGACCAGCAGGACTACGCCCACCAGCACCCAAAGGAGTGAAACAACTCCCGCATTCATAGATAAGCTCTTTTTAACTGGCAATGAAGCCAAGTGCTTCTATTCGAAATAGCCGCTTTTACTCGCTTACAGGTTGGCGACAATTGCCTGGGCGATCTCGTCGTACTGAGCCGACTCGAGCGTGACGCGACCGGGGTTCATGGCAAACACGTCGCCAAACTCAAACGGGTCGTCCTTGTACTTGGGGACGATATGCACGTGCAGGTGATGCATGGTGTCGCCGTAGGCACCAAAGTTAATCTTGTCGGGATTGAACGCCTTGTGCAGCGCTGCCGCGACGTGGCGGACATCGGCCATAAAGGCGGCGGCGTCTTCCTCGGACATGCAGGAGATGTCATCGACGTGCTGCTTGGAGGCCACGATTACGCGGCCCTTATGACTCTGCTCCTTAAACAAGATGAGCTTGCTGGCAGGCAGGTCAAACATGGGGATGCCAAAGGCATCGACGAGCGTGTTGTCGGTCCCGCACATGCAGTACGAGCAATCGGTATGCTGTTCCATGGTGATCCTTTCGATCTGGACATTGATGAATGCCGCTTTTGCGGCAGGCGTAACCCCTCGTTTACACCACCAGATAATGGACAGATACAACGCATGCGTAGTCGATACGAAATCGGTTTCGTATCGACTACCGCCATGATACAGCCAACGAGTTGTTACGATTAGGTGAACGTTCACTTTTTATTGTTTTTCTCTTTGCAAATAGAATCCCGTGTGTATACTAAGGCTCAAACGAAACCGATTTCGTCGAGCGTGAGCAATAGGATGCTAAGACGCACCCTACCATCTTGGCATCCTATTGCCCACGCAATGTCATTTGCTTTCCTCCCGTCTCGCTGGCCCTTCAGTCCCATTCCGGCACAGCGAGACACTTCCTAGACAACTGACCGTGGGGCCGGCTTTTCTGCTTTAACAGCAGTGCCTCCGATAACCCTCTTTTGCCGGTCCGGGTCAGTTTTTTCACACAACCGAAAAGACGGGGTAGCAACATGCGACCGCTCATCATCATGAATGGCGAGAAGATCGATTGGTTCCATACCTTCATCAGGTTGCTGATGTATCTGGCGGGCGTTGCAGTACTGGCACTCGGCATGAGTCTCCAGACGGCATCTGGCCTGGGCGTCGCCGCGCTCACGTGCTTTGCCACAACCCTATCCATGCTCACGGGCAAGACGCTCGGCTTTTGGATCACTGCTACCTATGTCGCCTACATCGTGGCACAATTCACTATCTTGCGACGCGAGTTCCAGCCGCGCATCCTGCTCGAGCTGTGCTTCTCAACGCTCATCGGCGGCTTCACCGACTTCTTCATGGCGGTCAACCCGCTGCATCCCGCAGTACTCCCCATACAGGTTGAGACCATGCTGCTCTCCCTCGCTGTCACTGCATTTGGCGTAAGTCTCGTCGTCAACATGGGCGTTGTCCCCAACGCGCCCGACGGCCTGGTGCAGGTCATTGCCGATAAGATTAAACGCCGCTTTGGCGACGTAAAAGTCGTGTTCGACTGCTCGCATGTCGCCGTGTCTCTCGTTCTGTCGCTCGCGCTCATGCACAACCTGGGCGGCTTTGGCGTGACCACCGCCATCTCGGCGCTGTTCTTGGGCCATGTCATCAACATCGCTAATAAGCTGTTCGCCCAGCGCTTTATCCGCGCGGCATTTGGAAAATAGCACCACCGCAAAACCCGCGAGTAGCGCTTACTTTGCTATATCTCACTATACTTTGCTATATCTTGCTATATCTTGAGCAAAGGTGGCTCACATGCAAACAAACCCTTTTAAGCCCACAGCAGGTAAAACACCTCCCACGATTATCGGCCGCGAAGATGTGCTCGAAGAATTCAATGAGGGCCTCGTCAACGGGCCTGGTGCCCCGGGGCGCCTAATGCGCATAGCCGGCGTCCGTGGAACAGGCAAGACGGTCCTCCTTGACGAGTGCTCACGTTTGGCGCAAAGCCGTGGCTGGACGGTCATAAAAGAGGTCGCAACCGAGGGACTTTGCCAGCGCATTCTCGAACAGCTGCAGCCCAAATTCCAGGCCAAACACGCCAGATTTGAGCCCACCGTAGCTGGCATATCCATCGGCAGCATAGATATTGAGCGAATCGGCCCATCGCTACGCGACGCCATGAGACAGACAATATCCAAGAATGGAAATGGCCTGTTCATCACTCTCGACGAGGTTCAAGACGCAGAGCTCGATGAGGTCCGAACGCTCTCCATTGCGATTCAACAGGTTATCGGCGAAGACCTTGATATCGCCTTTGTTTTTGCTGGGCTTCCTTCGATGATTGAAAGCATCATCAACGGAAAGACACTTGCGTTTTTGCGCCGTGCCCTCCCCTTTGATCTGAAGGCTGTGGCAGTAACCGAAGTGTCGTACTCCCTCGAGGAAACCTTTGAAGCGTCTGGCATGGAGTTGCAGCCAGGTATTGCCGGCCAACTTGCCGAGGCAACGCAAGGCTATCCTTTCATGATCCAACTCGTTGGATACTACGCATGGCAGTTGGCAAGACGCGCACATACAGCGATTATTGGAGAAGAAGAAGCCGAGCGCGGCATTGCAACGGCACGCGAACGCTTCTGCGGCATGGTGATTGAGCCCGCGCTGCAGCGCATTCCGCTCACGTGCATCGCTTATCTGCTGAGCATGGCGTCTTTGGGGCAGACGAGCTCGACCAGCATGGTTGCCGATGCCCTAAACAAAACGCCTCAACAGGTGAGCTCCGTCCGCAGCCGCCTGTTAAGAGAATCGATTATCGAGGCTCCTTCGTACGGCAAGGTCTCATTTGCCATCCCCTACATGCGCGACTACCTCTACGAGCACAAAGCCGAACTGGAAGTTGAACTGTAGAAACGGCAACTGCCCTGCAAGACGAAAACCGTTTTCGTACGGATTTAAAGCAGACGTAAACGGTTTTCGTCTTGATTTGCGTACGGAATTAAGACGTAAATTGCGCTTTCGTACGCTTATTACCAGACGCAAATTGTTTTCGTCCGGCCATGCGTCCCCAATCTAGACGAAAAGAGCCCCGAGCTCGTATTGAACTGCATCCCAATTCGTGGACGGGCGCCGATGCCCTGATCTCTGCCATGTCGAGGTGCGAGATCAAATCCTTGGCGCGCTCGCCGGAGTGGTATGCCTTGTTCGGCGCCACCTTCCTGTAGAGCTTCTTGAGCTTCGTCTTCCCCTTGTTGCCCGGCGGCATCTCCGTCTCAGGTGGCAGCCCTAGGAAGGACAGGACGCCGGGCAGGTCGCACAGCATCACGTCCTCGATGTCGGCCTTGGCCGCCAGGTCGACGACTCTCTGCGCTGTCGGCGAGATGTTCGGGGTGCTGCTACCGCCCGCTGGTTCGGAAGCTGGCGGGCAGTAGCGGGCAGTAGCGGCAGTAGCGGTGTGGCTCGATAGGCCCGAATATCCGTAAGGAAGGTGCTCGCTCTCATATGTGCTGATATGCCTCGCCTCGCGAACCTTGGGATGCTTCCTGAGGTAATCCCTCAATTCGAGCCACTCTTTATGCTCATAACGCTTCGAAATCGTTTCCCCGTCGACAGTTTCCTTCACATAATGGTATGTTCGAACGCCTTCGAACTTGCCGAACCCGTTCTCGACGCTGAAGTTTCTGAACCAGCGCGAAAACCCATTCAGGTCCATGAAGTTGACTTGGGGATGCCTGTCTTTCGTTCGTTCGAATGAGTGGACGAGCGGAGTGCCTTTGACTTGTTCCAGGCCGAAGGCTTCCATTTCGCGGGCCTGCTCCTTTTTCCAGAATTCGAGATACGACGTCAGCGTCTCGCTTATCGAGATCCTCCGCACGCTTTTCTTGCTTTTGGGCGAGCGAACGCTTCGATCGGCCGCGAACTGCTGCTCAATGAGGATGCTTCTGTTCTCGACGGAGACATCGGACCACGTCATCCCGAGGGCTTCTGCCCTTCTCATGTCGGTGTCGAGCATGAGCATCACGCATGTGATGTGCGCGTCCGGTTCTCGATTGAGTAGGATGTCGAGTAGGCGAGCGGCGTGATGGTTCCTTCGCGGTTGTCGTGGAACTTTTTTGCGTACGAGCCGACGGTGTCCCTCGATTTTTGGACGTAGGTGCCGCTGTTGAGTTCTGCCTTGTAGGCTTCGAGTGCGGCGTCGACCTCTCGGCTTTTGGTGGTATGTATGGTCTGCCACGGCGAATAGCGGTATTTGCCCGTGACCGGATCCTTGCCGAGGCTGTGACGGTAGCGCCACGTGTATTTGTCGCGGCGTTGCTTCGTTCCTTTGCCTATGACGAGAGGTCGGTCGTTCATCGTGTTCCTTGCCTGAAGTGCCTGAGAATCGCGCTCGGTTGCGCGGAATGGCGCAAAGGGCTGGGGCGGGTGGGCATTACCCTTGGTGGTGGGCCCTGTGTGGGGTCACACCCCAAGGGTAATGCTCCGCCTGACCGCTTTCAAGCTCGTTGTGGGTCGAATTTGGGTCGAATTATTCCGCGTACTTTTCTTTCGTAAATCTATGAAAACATCAAATGACCTGGAGTTATATTGACTTCAATTTGGGTCGAAATGTCTGAATGAAACAACGTCGTAGCGACCTCATAACCCGAAGGTCGTAGGTTCAAATCCTGCCCCCGCGACCATGAATCTTAAACTACCTGCGGAAACGCAGGTAGTTTTTTCTTTATAGAAGCAACCAATAGATAATTGTCCCCACTATTGTCCCCACTATCAAATGTGCAGAATACCGCATCGCCTTGGATACGGTGGGAAATCTGAGGTAATATGAGGCCAATTACATACGGAGCCGTGAAACTAAATGAGTGCTCGCAGGGCTGCGCGAACGTCGTGATATGCGCATAAGATGAGCTATTGGCGAAAAGTCACCGCTAGGCATACCACCCCGAGAGAAGACGGCGGCTTGGTAACCGTTGCTTCGAGGCGAGCGAACCCACACTACAGATGGGGCAAACAGCTTCCAGCATCCTATTATGTGAGCGAAAGGCAGCGACGGTCGGAAAAGTCGTTCACGGGATGTGCCGGTCCAGGTAGAGGCACGGAGCGACGGCAGGGAACGGGTAGGGTGCCTGTCTCTGTGTCGCTTTGTTTATATCGACTCTCCGTTACTTGGTGGACGGAGGGCCGCTATGAAGCACACAGACAAAGACAACCCAACTCCAGCGTTCATCCCGATGGCGCTTTCTAGTGAGGATGCCGCCCGTGCGCTCGGCGGTTCCCCGAAGACGCGCGCCAACTGGCGCTGCGCGGGTAGGGGACCTGCCTATGTCCATGTCGGCGATTCCCCTCGCTCTTCCGTTCTATATCAGATGGAGGACTTGGAGGACTGGCTGCGCTCCCGCCGTCGTTGCGTGGGGGGTGAGTAGCGTATGGCTGATGTGAACGGTCGGCTTGAGCCGGATTACGCCAAGATGGAGCGTGAATGGCGCGACGGCATGAGAAAGATGCTGCCGGAGGTCCAATGCGGCAAACTCGCTTGGGCGATCTGGAACTACTACCTTGATAAGGAGGAGCCGAAGCTGCCCAAGCCGGCGATGCTCGTATTCGAAGCCTATAGGTCCCAGCTCGATTTCAGGCGAGTTAAATCTATCGAACAGCTGGCACGCAATCAGGTGAGTAAGGCCCCTTTAATCGACGGGGATTTAGGAGAAACCTGCGAAGTTTTGCCAGAAACCTGTAGAAATCTAAGCAGTCCTGAAAAGGTTTTCTTTAAAAATCGTGAAGAGAGAAAGCCGCCTATCTGCGATTATGATGCAACCTCCTGCGCGGCGACCACGCGGTTGTCGGACGGCGACTGCGAACATATAGATAAAGATAGAACTACATTAAGCTCTAGAACTAGTGATGGAGTAGGGTCTGGTTTCGAAGAAAGCGGAAGAACGCGCGCTCCGATTCTCGATGAAGTGAGGGCCTACTGCGAGCAATGTGGCCTGATTGTCTCTCCCGAAAAATTTTTCGACTACTACAACTCTCGTGGATGGCGCGACAAGAATGGTGGTCCCATTCGCGATTGGCGGTCTAAGCTCCGCGCCTGGAACGAGCGGGAGGGGCATTATCCCGAAAAGGAGCAAGCCGTAGATGCCGGAAGCGGCGCGAACGGACGCAAGGGCCTCAGGATTGGCCTCATCATAAGTTCTGACAAGGAGGAAGGCGAGTGGTTCGTGAAGTCACCTGCGGAGCACGCTGGCCCCATCCCGGGAAGTAGGGGAATGGACCGGGATGAGGCCGAGCGCTTGGTAGTCAAATTGCATCCGGATTTGCAGCCCTATGTTTAGGAGATAGTGCCAAGGTTACGCTAGGGGCGGTTCTGAGTGTCGAGAGAATCGAGGTTTCCGCGCGGGCTTCATTTGATTCAGGAGCGCGTCTGCCGGACGGCTCTATGCTCGTGACGACCGATTTCGAGGGCCGAGGTGTTTTGCCGCGAGATGATGCCCGGCATCGTTGCCGATGAATGCCGGTCTGCCGTTCACGCCGCTCGCCTGATTGTCCCGCAAGTCTCGGGAGGCCCGCCTTCCCGGGTTGAAAATAGGGGCGGCGGCACTCCTATTTTCAACCCGGGAAGGCTCTCGCACTGCTTAACAGCAGTGTTCACCGGCCAAGGCCGCTCTTCGAGTTGCAAGATTTGGGAAGTGTACGGACAAACTCCACTGTTGTGGACTTTTCCTTCACTTCCATCTTGCTCCCGAGCGGCCTTAGTGACCTTGACGGGAGGGTGCCCGCGCTTTGAAAAAACTGGCATTTTCGGATTGCCTGTTTTCGGCAGCCGGCGTGACCTCCGTCTGATTTTGCGCTACCAGCAAACGCGGCGGCGCTATTCGCTGGTAGCTTGTTTTTGGAAAACGAGAGGAGTCGAAGTCGGCATGCGGAGAAAAGAGGCGCGCGTCGAGGTGCGCATGACGGAGCGCGAGAAGGAAATCCTCAAGCGAAAAGCCGCCAAAAACGGCATGACGGTTTCCGAGTACGCCCGAAAGCTTCTCGCCAATTCCGACGATGAGACAATCAGGGTCATAGACACGGAGCCTTTGAGAATGGCGGCGCACGAACTCGCGAAGCAGGGGACGAACCTGAACCAGTTCATGAGATTTCTGAACTCCAACGGCTCGAGTGCATTCAACCAAGATGAAGCCAAGGCGGTTTTGGAGAAAGAGGTCTCGGCGTTCTCTGAAATCATGGAAGCGCTCGCGGCGCTTCGTATGGAAGCCGACCGAAATGGTGTCCATCTGCAAATCGAGGGTTTCGACAGCATTGAGAATGAGTGACGTGGGCAAGGAAGGGGTCGATGGCGCGCTACGCTATCGACCCTTATCCAAGTCTGGTCTTCGGTTTTGGCGGTCGCGTCAATTCCGCAGTCCGTGAACGAGTCGGCTTGGATCCGCGCGAGCGCGGGACACGCCGCTTCGTGGTCACTGAACGTCGCATTGGCCCGGCTGTCTATTTCGTTCGAGCGCCTTTATCCTGTTTGCGATTGGCGCGAGTGGAATGAGCGAGGCATGAACCTTGTCGGTGTCGCTCTCTTTCTCTGTGGCGCTCACCGAGGTCGGCGAGCGTCATGATGCCCTCTCCTATATCAAGGGTTCCAGTGGTATCATCGTTCCGGTTCCCGCCCATTCGCTTGAGCGTGAGGAGCCGGATTTCTTCGGTTCCGAAATCGGTGATATGAAGAGTGCGACCGCAGAGCTATCGAAACGGAACGGATTGGAACCACCGAAAGACCTGAACAGAGCGCATTAGAAAAAGCCCCGGTCAAATGGCCGGGGCTTTCCTTTCCTGAAATAGACGATTGCTTTGCTCTTTCAAGTTACTTCGTGGCACCGCAAGAAGAGCACTTATACCCAGTGGTCACAGTCTCATCCCATGCATCGCGCACCTGCACCTGCTCGTCATAGGCCGCTTGGTCGGTCACGGTTTCATAATACCCCTGCTTTACAGTCACATAGGTAGAGTGATAGCTTCCGCAATTACCACCATTCATAAGAGAGTTGTTAATATGCCCCCAAGGGTCAGACGTGATATCCGCACCGCACTGGTTGCAGATATAGTGTTCCTCCGTCACCGCGTCATGCCATACCTGATGCGTCACCGCGTCGTGGTGGACGGTCTTGTACTGAGCGTCGTGATGGACGGTTTTTGTCTGGGCAACCCAGTTGTGCTGATGCGCCGGGGTGTCATCCTTTTTCGATGAACTGCCTGAATTGGAGTTTGAGCCGGAGTTGCTGCTGTTGCCGCCACTCGGCTTGCTATCGGATTTTCCCTCGTCTTTCTTGGAGGATGAATTGCTCTTGTTTCCAGAATTATCGGAGCTGCCTGTGGTCTTCCCATTATCCTTCTTGGAGCCGTTGGATGAACCTGAATCGCGCTTCTTGCTGTCGGAAGTTTCCGGGGTCTTCGCGTCGGACTTCTCTTCCTTGGCGGACTCCTGAGCCTTCTCGGTCTCCTTCTCGACGGCATCTGTAGCGGCGTTCGGGGTCTTCTTGATGTAGTCCTCGAACTTCTTCACGACTTCAGCGCCCTTGTCCCCGGTCAGGGTGGAATCGCCCTTCTTCACGGCTTCCGCAACGTCCTTGGCAATGGCTGTCAAGTCATCTTTCGTTACCTGGTCCGCATCCACCTTATCGAAAGTCACGCCTGTGGCAACTGTCTTGTCGGCTATTCCGGCGGTAACCTTCTTCGATGGCACCTTATAGATGGAGCCGTCGGCGTTCACCGGTGAGATGAATGTGACGGTATAGGTACCGGACTCACCGACCTTCACGGTCACCTGCTTGTTCGCGGCGATGGCGGTGTAGAAGTCTACTTTCCCGTCCTCATCCTCGAAATGGGCGATGACGGGCGTGGAGGTGTCCGCATCCCAGCCGTCGGCCTTCACCTCAAGGGTAAGTACCATGTCCTGCTTCTCAT
>URTW01000015.1 GCA_900550815.1 uncultured Collinsella sp. | reverse complement strand
TACGCCAAGGCGCAGCGCATCATGGATACCACCGACACGGCGGTGCTCAAGGCCGCCAAGGAGCTGGTGCTGTCCGTGCCGTCCTCAATCGGCGGGGACGAGTAGCCGATGCCGCTCACGAGGATGCAGCGCGAGTACCTCGCCAACTGCACGCACCGCTACAACGTGAAGTGCGGGGCGACGGGCTCGGGCAAGAGCTACGTCGACATAGCCGTGACCATACCGCAGAGGCTCCTCGCCATGAGGGGCGAGGGGCTGGCGGTGATGATCGGGAACACCCGCTCGACGCTCGAGCGCAACATCCTCGAGCCGATGCGCTCGCTCTACAGCGAAGACGTCGTCAGCCAGATCGGGCGGGACAACACGGCCCAGATTTTCGGGCGCAAGGTCTACTGCCTCGGGGCGGACAAGAAGACGAGCGTATCCAAGATTCAGGGCGCCACGTTCGAGTGGGTCTACGGCGACGAGGTCGCCACGTGGAGCGAAGACGTGTTCCAGATGCTCAAGAGCCGCCTGCGCTGCGAGCACAGCCGCTTCGACGGCACCTGCAACCCCGACAGCCCGAACCACTGGTTCAAACGGTTCCTCGACGGCGACAGCGACATTTACAGGCAGGACTACACGATCTGGGACGGCGCGCTGGCACCGGATGTCATCGAGGCCCTCATCAAGGACTACGGCAGCGGCGTGTACTACGACCGCTACATCCTGGGCAAGTGGACGCTGGCCGAGGGCCTGGGCTACCCCGAGTGGGAGGGTGCCCTCGAGAGCCGGTATACGGGCGGCGCCGTCAAGTACGCGGTGTCTTGCGACTACGGCACGCAGAACGCCTTCGCGGCGCTGCTGTGGGCGTTTGACGGCAAGGTGTGGCACGTGGTGGACGAGTCCCGCTACTCGGGTCGCGACGCGGGGCACCAGAAAGCGGACGCCGACTACGTGGCCGACATGGCCGACTTCGTTGGCGGGCTGAGCAAGCCACCCCTGTTCATCATCGACCCGAGCGCCACGAGCTTCATCGCCGCGATGCGGCAGGCCGGGTTCAAGACCAAGAAGGGGCGCAACGACGTCGCGGACGGCATACGAGAGACGGGCGTGTGCCTGGGCAACGGCACGGTGCGCATCTCCGATGCCTGCGCAGGGCTGATAGGCGAGCTCGGCGGCTACTGCTGGGATGCCAAGGCGGACGGCGACAGGCCCGTCAAGGTCGAGGACCACAGCTGCGACGCGCTCCGTTACGGCGTGGCAACACTGCGCATGTACAAGCCTGCGAAACGGCAGGTAAACCCATTTTTTGAAGGGAGGTAGCGGCTTTGTCTAAAGGGCCTTTGGTGACCGATGGCGACCTCAAGGAGGCGGCGTCGGCGACGGCGTTCGCGGCCGATGCCATCGAGCGGCACATGTCGAGCGAGATGTACCGCAACGCCGTCACCGCGAACGAGTACTACCGCCAGCACAACGTCACGATCAACCGTTTCGTGCAGAAGATCTACTCGTGCTCCGGTGCCGAGGCCGAGGACTTCACGGCCTCGAAGCTAAGGCTGGCGAGTAACCTGTTCAAGCGCCTAAACGTCCAGCGCTGCACGTACTCGCTCGGTAAGGGCGTGAGCTTCGTGGACGTCTCGGCGGGCGGCAAGGACACGACCAAGGAGGGGCTTGGCGACCGCTTCGACGACGACGGCATGGAGATGGGGCTCAAGGCGCTCATCCACGGTGTGTCATTCCCGTTTTGGAACCTCGACCACATCGACGTGTTCACCGCCGACGAGTTCTGTCCGGTGTGGGACGAGTACTCGGGGGCGCTATACGCCGGCGTGAGGTTCTGGCGGCTCGACTCCGATCACCCGTGGCACGCGACGCTCTACGAGCAGGACGGCTACACGGAGATGGTGTCGGGCGGCAGCGGCTTCGACTTCGAGGTGGCCGAGGCCAAGCGCGCCTACAAGGTCACATATCAGGAGATACCGGCGGACGGGATGAAGCTGGCCGTCGATGCGGAGAACTACTCCCGCCTGCCCATCGTGGCGGTCTGGGGCAGCGACGCGCACCAGAGCACGCTCGTCGGCATGCGCGAGAGCATCGACGCCTACGACCTCATCAAGAGCGGCTTGGTGAACGACACGCGCGACTGCGCACAGATCTACTGGCTCATCAACGGAGCCGGCGGCATGGACGACAGGGACCTCGACCTGTGGCGGGCGAAGCTCAAGCTGACGCACGTGGCCGAGGGCGACGCCGAGCAGGGGCAGTCCGTGACGCCGTACACGCAGGAGGTGCCCGTCGAGGGCCGCAAGGAGACGCTGGCGCAGATCAAGGCCGACATCTACGAGGACTTCGGCGCGCTGGACGTCCACACCATCGCGGCGGGGGCGACCAACGACCATATCGACGCGGCATACCAGCCGATGGACGAGGAGGCTGCCGAGTTTGAGCGCCACATCCGCGAGGGTATCATGGACATCCTCGCATTGCAGGGCATCGAGGACACGCCCGTGTTCACGCGCACTCGCATCAGCAACACCAAGGAGCAGGTCGAGACCGTGTGCCTGGAGGCCGAGTGGCTGGACGAGGAGACGATCCTGCGAAAGCTGCCGAACATCACGCCCGACGAGAGGGCGAAGATTTTGGAGCGCAAGCAGCGGGAGCAGGAGGAGCGCATGGCAGCGCTGCCGCCCGCCCTGGCGGCGAACGCGAAGGGCGCCAAAGAGGACAACGACGACGAGGACGACGAGGATGAGGAAGGTGATGAGTGATGGCGGCATTGCAGGTGCTTGACGGCGAGCTGTGGCAGTGGGACACCGGGCGCGAGGTCGAGGTTGTCGGCTGCGAGCAGGTGCATTTCGCCAAGTCGACCACAGGGACGTGCTACACGGTTGTGGTGGCCGACAGCAAGGCGAAGATTCCCGACGAGCTGCTCCAGGCGGCTGGGCGCGTGTACGCATGGGCCTACATCACGGACGAGGCATACGGCGGACGCACGCGCATCGAGGCGCTCTGGGACGTAAAGAGGCGAGCCAAGCCCGCCGAGTACATCTACGAGCCGAGCGACCAGCGCACCATCAAGGACGCGGAGACGGCGCGAGACGAGGCCAAGACCGCGCAGAAGGCGGCGGAGGCCGCACGAGACAGGGCCGTCGCCGCCGAGGTCAAGGGGGCACGCGCCACGCCGCTCGCCTCGGGCTCGAAGGCAACGGCGACGATGGAGAACAACGTGCTGGTCGTCGGCGTGCCGAAGGGCGACGCGCTGAGATATAGCGACCTCACCGCCGAGCAGATCGCGGAGCTCAAGAAGCCCGCGACGGACGCGGCGGCTGGCGTGAACAAGGTCAACAACGAGTTCAAGCAGCTCAAGGCTTCTGTCGAAACGGCGGAGAAGGGCCGCGCCGACGCCGAGGCGGGGCGCAAGGAGAAAGAGACCGAGCGCGGGCAGAACGAGACGGAGCGCAAGGAGGCTGAGACCAAACGCAAGGCTGCCGAGCAGAAGCGCGAGCAGGATTCGACCAAGGCCCTCGCCGACGCACAGGCGGCGCTCAAGGACGCCAAGACGGCAGCCCTGATCTACCTGTCGATTATCGACTCGGCGGCTGCCGTGACGGCGCTGGGACTCAAGAAGGTAAACGGCAAGATTTGCCAGATGCGAAAGGTGGGTGCCTAAATGGCCGATACGCAGGCAACCGAGCAGGCAACCGAGCAGGCAACCGAGGGGTTCGAGTACGCGGACCCGCTGGCGTCGGACAAGGCGGTGTGGGCGCTTGTCGGCGCGGTAAAGAATCTGGGCGACCAGAAGTCGCTCGAGCGCGACGCCTCGACGGGCCGCTACTCCAACGAGAGCGTCGCCGCGATGGTGGACAAGCACAAGACGGGGCTGGTGTACACGTTCCTCCTCCCGGCGGGCAGCCCCACTGACATCCAGCCGATGAGCGCCGCAGCGAAGCGCGTGGCCTCCACCGAGTTCGTGCCCGCGACGGCGACGAGCGCGGCTGTCGACCCGTTCGACGCCGAGGGTGGCCCGTGGTTCCACGTGTCCGCCAACGCCGGTGCCGACGCCGACGGCGTGCCGTGGGTCGAGGCCATCGACGGCGTCGACTACGGCTTCTCACGCGTGGACAACGGACACGGCAACAACGTCTACGAGATCGCGCCGGTCGAGTGGCAGGCGGTCGAGGTGCTGACGAACGGCAACCTGCTCGTCTCGTGGTCCGACAGCCGATTCAGCGGCTCGCAGCCGAACCCCAAGGCGTTGCTGCCGGACGGCACGCTGCGACCGTACATGCTGACGCCGACATACCCCATGAGTATCGACGCCGACGGGCGCCCGCGCTCCGTCTCGGGCGCGAAGGTCGCCAACCGCACGACGTCGCACGACTCGCTCGTCGACCTTTGCAAGACCGCGACCACGGGCTACTCGGGCATGAGCGTCTACGACCAGTGGTATATCAACTTCCACCAGTTGACCAAGACGCTCTGCAAGTCCTCCCAGGTGGACTTCCCGGGCTGCACGGACTTCAACATCCAGGTCCACCCGGCGCTCGCCGAGATGGGCGTCACGCGCGTGGTCGTCACCGCCGAGCAGGCGGCGAAGATTCCCGTGGGTGCGTCGATGATATACGGCACCGACACGGGCACCACGTGCCCAGACCGAGGCGCCGCGGCGGCGTACGACGTGTTCGACGGCGCGGTCGTCGGCGGCAAGGAGACGCTCGCAGACGGCAACGTGGCGCTTCTCATGGACGGCGCCAAGGCGTTCGACACGACCGTGAACACATGGCTCCAGAGTGCGCCGTGGTGCACGGGCAACACCGATGCCCTCGTGGGCGACGGCCAGGTGGCGAAGGACGGCAAGCATCCGTTCAAGATCGGCGGCGTCGAGACGGGGCTGGGCCTGTGGGAGTTCATGGGCGATGCGCTCTTCGTCTCCGACGGCACGGGCTTCGGCATCGCGGTCAACCCCGACACTCGCAATGAGAAGAAGAATGCCGTGGCGGACGGGGTGACCCCGACGGCGGCGTGTATGCCGACGGCAGATGGCTACATGCTCGACATCCAGTTCGTCAACGGCCTTATCTTGGGAAAGGGGCTCGGCGGCTCGGCGACGACTGGTGTCGGCGACTACTTCTACTTCGACACATCCGGCGGTAAGGTCAAAGGCACAATCCGTCTGGTTCGGTTCCTCGGCAACCTGAGGTACGGCTCGGCTGTCGGTCTTCGTTACGCGAACTCGAGGAACAGGTCCGGTAGGGCCACTTGGAACTTCGTCTCCCGGCAATCTGTCTATAAATCTCTACTCGCACCGTGTCTACCGCGCCCGCCGCTTTCTGGCGGGACGCGGCTCGGCCTGACTCCTTTGAGTGAAATTTGTCCGCAAGGCTCACGGGCTGGTAGCCGCAAGGCGAACGCTCGTATGACAGACAGAAAGAGCTTTGATCTATGAAAACCTACTGCAAGGGCCTCGAGCTCACGCGCAGAAGCGTCGTCGAGGCCCTGCACCGATGGAAGAAAAGCGACTCAGGCAAGGAGAACGGCTGGCGCGTTGCCGACGAATACGGCACCGAGACGGCGTTCGTCGACCGCATCTGGCTAGAGCTCTCGACCGAGACGCTGACGTTCGAGCCGATTCGAACCTACCTGAAGCACGACCCGAACAACGGCAAGCTGCGCGAGATAAGCGTCGAGAGTATCAAGCGGCAGGTGTGCAACTACCTGTGCGTTGGGGCACTCGAGCCGCTCCTTGCCGCCAAGGTCGGCTTCTGGCAGGTGTCGAGCGGCGGCAAGGGCAAGGGTGCGGCGCTGGGGATGCGCAAGCTCAGGCGCGCGGTGCATCGCTTCGACTACCACGTACACGTCGACATCCGCAACTGCTACGGCTCGATGCAAACGGCGATAGTGGAGGGTCTGGTGGCGCGCTACGTCAAGAACAGCCAAGTCCTCTACCTGCTCCATTCGCTGCTGTCGACGATGAACGGCGTCCTTATCCTCGGCAGCTACCTGTCGCTTCGGTTGGCGGCGTTCGTGATCTCGTTCGCGTATCACGCGGTCGAGGAGGCGGCGAAGGAGCGGCGCGGCAAGCGCGTGAGGCTCGCGGGATGCCAGGTGTGGTACGCCGACGACTGCTATTTTCTCGGCAACTCAAAGCGCTCGCTCGGGAAGGCCGCGGCCATCGCCGCACGCGTTTTGGGGCGGCTAGGATTGTCGCTGAAGCCGTGGAAGGTGAGGCGCAACGGCGCCGAGCCCATCGACTTCGCGGGCTATCGCATCTGGTGCGCTCGCGGGCGCCGGGTCGACTTGCGAAAGAGGCTCTGGAAACGACTGCGACGCGCGTTCGCGCGCTACATGCGCAGGCGCACCGAGCGCTTGGCGAGGCGCGTGTGCTCTTACTGGGGCTGGTTGAAAACGGCCGTCATGGAGCACCAGATGAACGCTAAGCGGTGCATATTCAACGCGGCGAGGGCCGTGGGTTAGGAGGAAAAATATGGTTGTGAAGTCGGAGCGAACGGGCGAGAGGCCCGAGACGGTCGAGATTGCGGGGACCGACGTCTGGCTGCGCCGCGGCATCGCCGAGGGCGAGCGCGAGGAGCAGGGCGGCGAGGGCGGTTCCGTCAAGGTGAAGGTGTTCACCTACGAGGAGCTGCACTTCACCGACCCGACTGGCGAACTGACAGTCGAGGGCGCAAAGGCTGACTTTGACACCGTCTGGGCGGCTCACGAGGCGGACGGCATGAGCATGGAGGAGCAGATTGCATCGCTCCAGCAGCAGGTCGCCGATTCGCAAGCGGCCCTTCTCGAGCTCGGCGACATCGTTGGAGGTGAGTAACTTGGCGAAGATCTACTACCGCGCCGTGAAAAGCGGCAAGCGCACGCTCGAGAGCGTTCCCGAGCGCTGGCGCGACGAGGTACGCCAGATGCTAGAGGCAGACGGCGAGTAGGGAAGGGCCCCGGCTTCGGTCGGGGCCCTTTTCCGTTATGCGCGGGCGACCATGCGTGCCGACGATTGGAGGCGGCGCATGGCGAAGGATAGCGCTCATGAGTTCTCAGACGCCGAGATTCGGGCGTTCGAGCGCGAGGTGGCGGAAGTGTACGGCGAGGCGAGCAAGACGGCCTACGCCGACCTCAAGCGCTATCTGGCTCAGTTCGAGGCAGACGACGAGAAGATGCGCGAGCGTCTCGAGGCCGGCGAAATCACCAAGGCTCAATACAGGTCTTGGCGAAGCGGGAAGATAGCGGCGGGCAGGCGCTACCGAATCGTCCTCAAGCAGTGCGCCGAGGCCATGACGCATGCGAACGTCGTCGCAGCCGCCGCCATCGAGGGCAGGCTGCCCGAGGTCTACGCCGAGAACTACAACTACGGCACGTGGCAGGTCGAGAGCGCCGTGGGCGTTGACACGGCCTACGCGCTGCAGGACGCGTCGACCGTCCAGAGGCTGCTCACCGACCACGACAGCTACCTGCCAAAGCCGTCCGTCAACGTCGCCAAGGACGTGGCGTGGAACCGCCGGCTCATAGCCAACCAGATCACGCAGGGCGTGCTGCTCGGCGAGTCGATACCCAAGATCGCGAAGCGCATCCAGGACGTGGCGGGGTCCAACCGCGCGGCGGCGGTGCGTTTGGCGCGGACCTCGACGACGACGGCGGAGAACGCCGGACGCGTCGACAGTTACAAGAGGGCCAAGGGGCTCGGCATCAAGGTGCAGCAGGAATGGGTGGCGACGCTCGACCTGCGCACGCGCTCGAGCCACAGGAAGATTGACCGCGAGAAGGTCGAGGTTGGCGAGAAGTTCAGCAACGGGTGCCGCTATCCCGGCGACCCGGAGGCGCCGTATGCCGAGACGTGCAACTGCCGCTGCACGCTGGTGGCGTGCTGTGACGGACTCGACGTGCTCGACGGCGAGCGTTTCAGCCGCCTGCCCGAGGGCATGACCTACGAGGAATGGAAGGCGGGCAAGCCCGCCGTAAACGGCACCAAGCCCGCGAACCGCACCATCTCCGAGTTTATGGAAATGCCAGGAACCAAGCGCAAGCTGGATGCGGCAGGCGTGTCCAAGACCGAGGCGCGAAAGCGGCTCTCTCGGCAGCTCGAGGACTACGGCATACCGTCCGGCTCGTTCCGCAAGATGAGCGCAGGCGACCAGCAGAAGGTGCTCGACACGGTGCTTGCGCCCGGTTCGACGCCCATTGTCAACGGTCGGCGCGTTTTCAAGGAGATCAAGGGCGAGCATTCCGCAGGCTCCGACCTTGCCAAGGTCAACCCGAACTTTAAGACAAAGAAGGACAAAGACGGCAGGTACTCGTACAACTGCCAAAGGTGCGTTCCGGCGTATGAGGCGAGACGGCGTGGGCTCGACGTCGTTGCGAAGCCGGTTAAGATGAACAAGTGGGGGAAAATATCGGCATATGACCCCTTCGCGCGCGCCGAGTCGTACAAAAAGGTGTTTCCGGGGGCCACATGGAAACGTGGCGGCGATAAGCCGGAGAAAGAAATAACGTCATTCCTCCTTGCGATAAACGGGGACGCGAGGGCCGAGGTCTCCGTTACCTGGGACCAGGGGCTTTGCGGCAAGAGCGGACGACACGTTTTCGTTGCGGAAAAGACGGGAAACGCTATCAAGTTCATAGACCCGCAGAGCGGCGATGAGGACGTGAGCTGGTATTTTGGTATAATCAAGGCCGAGGAGACGGAGTTCGCGCGAGTTGACGACGCCGAGTTTGGCGATCTTATCGACGAGTGCCTGACGACAAGAGGTTGACATGCTCACATTGGAAGAGGCCATAAAGCCGATTCTGGAAGAGGAGGCCGTAGACGGATACGGCCCGGTGTGCGCATACGAGGGCAAATACCATTGGTTCGTCGGGTTCGGTTTCGATGGAAAGATGGCCCCGGGCGACACTCCATATGCCATCGACAAGGAAACGGGGAGGATTGACTTCTTCCCGATTCCATTTTTCCTCAGAGGCGAGAGTCCATCTGCTATCGAGCTTGAGATGGACAAGGCCAACGAGATAAAAGTCAAATAGTCCACAGCCAGCCCCGCCACGGCGGGGCTTTTTCATGCCGCGTGACCGTGCCGCGACACTGCCTGCAGAGAGATTGGGGCAGGCATGAAAGAGCTATTCACTTGTGCGAACTGCGGTGACTGCGCCGTAAAGCTGGGCTTCGGCTTCACGTTCCCGGATACCTACATCTGCACACAGCGCGGCGACGAGGTCGAGCCCGACGACGGATGCACGCTCGGGTGCGAGGGCGTTCCGATGCAGGCCATCGAGGCCATCGAGGCGGACGTCGACGGTCGCGTTGGCTACGGCTGCGAGGTGCTCGACTGATGGCCTACGGGCTCGTCGGCGGCGACGGCCACCACGGCCGGCACGGCACCCTCATCACCGAGGAGAGCGTGAACGCCGCGAAGCTGGATACCGACGAGTGCAGCGAGATACGGCAGAACAATATCGAGCAGGTCGAGAAAGCCCTCCTGCGAGCCTATAAAACGGGCCTGGAGGAGATAGGCCTCGTCGCGGAGGGCTACGCCAAGGCGACGTGCCCGGTCGACACGGGCAGGTTGCGCAACTCCGTCACGCACCTCCTCAAAGGCAACGACTGCATCATCGGCACCAACGTCGAGTCCGCGCCGTACGTCGAGGAGGGGACCTCCCGCATGAAGGGCAAGCACTTCCTGCGCAAGGCGGCGACGGGCCACGGAGACACGTAACGGGCGATTCTCGAGAAGCACCTGAGGGGCGGCGCATAGGGCCGCGTTACTCCGTTTGGATACTCACCCTTGCCGCGAGGTATTGCGGCGCGGGCCCCGCCGAAGCAATAGGTGGGAACCCGCCCATTCCGAAGCAAGGGAGATTCTGTTGGCACTTACGCGAAAGATGCTCAAGGCAATGGGCATCGAGGACGAGAAGATCGACCAGATCATCGACGAGCATGCCGAGAGCGTGAACGCGCTCAAGGCGCAGCGCGACGAGTTCAAGGAGGCCGCGGACAAGGCGGACGGCTACAAGAAGGAGCTGGACGCACTCAAGGCCAAGGGCGAGGGCGCGGACGAGTACGAGGAAAAGTACAAGGCCGCCGTCAAGACCCTAGAGGACTACAAGGCCAAGGTCGAGGGCGAGAAGGCCGCAGTCGAGAAGCGCAACCTGTATCGAAAGCTGCTCGAGTCGGCGGGCGTCGACCCCAAGCGCATCGAGACCGTTCTCAAGGTTTCCGACCTCGAGAACGTGACCGTCAAGGACGGCGCTATCGAGGACGCGGACAAGCTCACCGAGGGCATCACGGCCGACTGGGCCGACTTCCTCGCAACCACGACCGTCAAGGGTGCCGACGTAGCCCACGCCCCCAAGGGCGAGGGCGGCAAGGACATCAACGAAATGAGCACCGCCGAGTACATGAAGTACAAGGCGGAGCAGAGAGGCTAAGGGGTATCTATGTCGAACACCATCCTTACACCCAACATCATCGCCAACGAGGCGCTGGACGTTCTGCGCACCAACGCCGTCATGGCCAACCTCGTCCACCGCGACTACTCCTCCGAGTTCGTCGCGGGCGTGGGCGACACCCTCGCCGTCCGAAAGCCCGCCACCTTCGAGGCCAAGGAGTTCACCACCGAGGTCGAGGTGCAGGACGCCACGGAGGGCAAGGTTCCCGTCAAGATGGACAAGCTGCTCGACGTGACGTTCGCCGTCACGTCCAAGGAGCTGACGATGGGCATCGTCGACTTCTCCGCACAGTTCCTCGTCCCGGCGATGCAGGCCTTCGCCGACAAGATCGACGGCTACCTGCTCAAGCTCGAGAAGGACGTCACGAACCGCGTCGACCACACCAAGGGCGCCATCGCCGTGGCGGACATCATCGCCGCCCGCAAGTTCCTCGTGGACGCCAAGGCACCCTCCACGGAGCGCCGCTTCGTCTACGGCTCCCAGGCCGAGGCCGACCTGCTCAACACCGAGGCGTTCACCAACGCGTCCGCCGTCGGCGACAACGGCACCGCCCTCAAGGAGGCATCGCTTGGCCGCAAGTACGGCCTCGACTTCTACTGCGACCAGAACGTGCAGAAGACCACGGCAGAGACGGCCAACTACACGCCGTCCATCGCTTTCCACAAGAACGCCTTCGCGCTCGTGACCCGTCAGCTCGAGATGCCGCTTGGCGCTCCCAAGGCGTACTCCACCTCCTACGACGGCTTCGGCCTGCGCGTCGTGCAGGGCTACGACCAGAAGACCAAGACCGACACCGTCTCCATCGACATGCTCTGCGGCGTCAAGACCCTCAGCCCCGAGCTCGCCGCCGTCATTACCGATAAGCGATAGGCGCAGAGATGCTCGAGCAGGTGCTTCTGTCGCTGCGTAACTGGTTCGTTGCAGACAAGCGCACGGGGCGCGTCCGCATCGAGGACGGCCGTCTCGTGCCGCCCGCGGGGCTCAGCCTCAAGGAGGGCCAGTACATCCGCATCACGGGCTCGACGTTCAACGACGGACTGCACGCATGGCCCTGCAACGGACTCGCGGACGAGGAGTTCGTCGGCACCGTCTGGGCGCTCGCCATCCCGCAGACCGTGGTCGACCTCGCTGACGAGATCGCGGCGTGGCAGACCGAGCACGCCAAGGAGCTGGACAGCCCGTATGCGAGCGAGAGCTTCGGCGGCTACAGCTACACGCGCGTCGGTGGCGACGGCGCGCCCATCTCGGGGCGACAGCAGTTCAAGGCGCGTCTCGACCCTTGGAGAAAGCTGTGAGCCGCCTGTACGAGCGCATGGCGGTGGCGTGCGCGAAGCTCGTCGCACAGACCGCGCCTGACGGCGAGGGCGGCTTCAAGACCGTCCTCGCCGTCGGCGACGGCTTCACGGCGGCGATCGTGCGCGACAGCTCGACGGCCTCGCGCATCGCGGAGCACGACGGCGTGAGGAACGTCTACACCGTAACCACCGGCGAGCCGCTGCGCTACGGCGACCTCTTCCAGCGCGCGTCCGACGGGCAGGTATTCCGCTGCACGTCGGACGCGGACGACGGGGCCGCGCCGCGCTGCGCGTCATTTGGCTTCGGCCAGTGCAGCGCGGAGGAGTGGGAGGTGCCGGATGGCGACTAAAGCGGCGGCGCTGCAGGCGTGGCTCGAGGGCTTCGGACTGCCCGTGTACCGCGACTCGGCGGTGCCGGGCAATGCGAAGATGCCCTACATCACCTACGACCTGCCGACCGCGGCGTTCGGCACGCAGTGCAACTCCGAGGTGAACCTCTGGTACCGGACCTCGTCCGAGGCCGCGCCAAACGCCAAGGCCGAGGAGGTCGCCCGTGCGCTCGGGCTCTCCGGCGTGCTGCTGGCGTGCGACGGCGGCGGCATGTGGGTGATGCAGGGCGAGCCGTTCTGCAACGCCATGGCCGACGAGGACAACGCCGTGAAGCGCCGAATCATCAACCTGACCATTGAGTACATGACAAGCTACTAGGAGGTCATATGTCTAAGTTCACGCGCATCCCCGAGAACACGTTCAAGGAGATCGTCATCAACGCGGGCCTGCTCGCCACGAATTTCAACCCCAAGACCGCCGAGGTCGCGGAGTCCGAGCTGATGGGCGCGACGAGTGGCGGAACCAGCTTCGCCGCCACGCCCAACTTCATCGACTACGGCGAGGACATCGACAACTGCCCCGCCAACACGATGGAGCTGAAGCGCATCGACAGCATCGAGGCCAAGCTGAGCGGCACCTTCGTGACGCTGAACACCGCGCTCGGCAAGAAGCTCGCAGCCGCAGCCGACGAGACCGAGGGGAAGATCGTCCCGCGCTCCGCGCTCTCGGAGGCCGACTTCGCCGACATCTGGCTCATCGGCGATTACTCGGGCGAGAACGGCAACGGCTATATCGCCATCCGCCTCATCAACGCGCTCAACACGGGCGGTCTGCAAATCACGACGCAGAACAAGGCCAAGGGCCAGTTCGCGTTCGAGTTCACGGGCCACTACTCAATCAAGAACCCCGAGATCGTGCCCTACGAGCTGTATATCAAACAGGAGATTGGAGCCTAACCATGAAGCTGGACAACCTTAACGCCGACGAGTTCCAGAATGCCATGTGCCTGTTGGCGGACGTGGCGGAGGACGTCATGAACGGCGAACTCGGCGCAAAGGCCAAGGCGGCCTACGCCAAGTTCCGCGCTGATTCCGCCAAGGCGAAGGCCAAGGCGAATGCCAAAGTCAAGGGCGACCCCGAGGCCGCGAAGGTAGCCGCCGCCTCCGAGGTCAACGGCCTCGCCGTGGACATGGTGGCGGGATTGCTGCCCGACGTGCTGCGCCAGGGCGGCGAGATCAGCTACAAGCTGCTCGCCGCGCTCGACGGCCAGACACTCGAGGAATACAAGGCCGACTTCACCGTGAAGAAGTGGGTGAACGACATCAAGGATGCCATCGACGGCATCGACGGCATCAAGGACATCCTGGCTCCTTTTTTTGGATAGCCGCCGAGGACCCATCTCACATATGGCTTTGCTTGGGCGAGTACGTCGGGCCACGGCGTGCTCGCCCTTTCTGTAGGTACATGGTCGCGCGGTGGCGCGAGCGGGACGAGCGGGAGGCGTTCCGTGTGTACCTGAGCGAGTCGGTGCGCCTCATGGCGCAGGGGAAGTGGCTCAAGGAACCCTTCCTGAGCATCGTCAATGGCGGTGCGGGCGATGGGTCCGAGGCGGAGGACACGCGCGGCGGCGACGAGATTGCCGCAGACATCATCGAGCGGATGGGATTGAGGGTGGTCTAGGTGAACCTTCTCGACCTGATGATTAAGGTCGGCCTCAAGGACGAGGCCAGTGGCAAGGCCGAGGGCGTGGCCTCGAAGGTCGTGGGCACGCTCGGCAAGGCCGGAGCGACTGTTGCCAAGGCGGTAGGCGTGGGCGTCGCCGCCGTGGGGGCGGGCGTCGCTGCTGTCACGGGCATGAGCATGAACGCATACGCCGCATACGAGCAGAACGTCGGCGGCATCCAGAAGATATTCGGCAACATGGGCAAGTCCCTCGAGGACTACGCCGCCATGACCGGCCAGACCGTCGAGCAGTGCTCCGGTAAGTGGGAGCAGCTCGAGCAGGCCCAGACGACGGTGCTGGCAAACGCCGACCGCGCCTACATAACGGCCGGCCTGAGCGCCAACCGGTACATGGAGCAGGTGACGGGCTTCTCTGCCTCGCTCGTCAAATCGCTCGGCGGCGACACGGTCAAGGCCGCCGAGTACGCCAACACGGCAATGGTCGACATGAGCGACAACGCGAATACCTTCGGCACGGCGATGGAGGACCTCCAGAACGCTTACCAAGGCTTTGCCAAGCAGAACTACACGATGCTCGACAACCTCAAGCTGGGGTATGGCGGCACCAAGGAGGAGATGCAGCGCCTCGTCAAGGATGCGCACGCCGTCAACTCCGCCGTGGATGAGTCGAGCCTGTCCTTCGACAACATCGTGCTAGCCATCCACACGATGCAGGAGCTGATGCAGATCGCCGGCACGACCTCGCGCGAGGCCGCGACGACCATCGAGGGCTCCTGCAACATGGCCAAGGCCGCCTGGGAGAACTGGGTGACGGAGCTAAGCAAGGACGACGCCGACATGGGCAAGCTCACCGAGGAGCTGTTACAGTCGGTCGAGACGGCGGCCTCAAACGTCGTCCCGCGCGTTGCGACCATCGCCGGCACGGCGTTGTCGCAGCTACCGAGCCTTGTCACGTCGGTCGGTCCCGTGCTTGGCCAGGCGTTCGTCGACATTTTCACGCAGGCGCTCGGCAGCGCGGCTGAGGCCGTGCCCGGGCCCATGGGCGACATCCTCTCCGCCGTGTCTGACGGCGTGGACGAGATCGGCGAGCGCTTCAAGGGCCTTGGCGAGATCTGGGCGGTTGGGGACAACCCGTTGGAGTCGCTGCACCTCGCCATGGTCTACGGGCTGACGCTGCTCGACGGCGACCTGTCCACGCTGCAGGAGAACATCACCTCTTCGCTGCCCGGCATCGCCGAGGGTTTCGCCGACGTCGGCGGCGAGGTCGTTCCCAAGCTCGCCGAGGGAATCGAGATGGGGCTGTCTTTCCTCTCCGAGACGGCGGCGTCGCTCATGACCTCTTTTGGCGGCTACCTGTCCGAGAACCTGCCCTCCATCATAGAGAGCGGCCTGCAGATTCTCACCGGTCTCTCCGAGTCCATAGCCGAGAACGTGGGCGTTCTGGCAGAGGGCGCGGCGAACCTCATCGTCGGCTTGGCGCAGGGTATCGCCGACAGCCTGCCGACGCTCATCGAGCAGGCCCCGGTTATCGTGCAGAACCTCGCCAGCGCGATCAACGACAACGCGCCGATACTGCTCGGTGCCGGCATCCAGGCAATCGTGACGCTGGCGCTTGGCATCGTGCAGGCGATACCGACGCTCATAGCCAACATCCCGGCCATCTTCTCGGCCTTCGTCTCGGCGTGGTCGGCGCTCGACTGGCTGAGCCTCGGCAGGAACGCCATCACGTTCTTGGGCAACGGCATCACCGGCATGGCCGGCTTCGTCAGCACGTGCGGTGCCAACATCGTGTCCGCCATCCGCGGCGCGATCCAGAACCTGCCGTCCACCTTGGCGAGCATCGGCCGCAACGGAATCAGCAGCCTGGGCTCCGCCATCCGCGGCGCGGTCGGCTTCGTGACCTCGGCGGCCTCGAGCATTGGCAGCTCCATCATGAGCGCCCTGTCCTCAATCCCCGGCCGCGTGGCATCCATCGGATCGCAAATCGTGCAGGGCATCGCAAACGGAATCAGCGGCGCGGCCGGCGTGGTCGTAAGCAAGATTACCGGCGTGGTGGGCGGCGCTATCGACGCGGCCAAGAACCTGCTCGGAATCCACTCGCCCTCGCGCGTGTTCCGCAAGATGTTCGGCTACGTGATGCAGGGCGCGGCCCTCGGCATCGACGACACGGCTGACGAGCCCGTGAAGTCGATGGAGTCTGCCGTCGGGAAGGTCGAGCGCGCCGCGAAGTTCGGTGTGAGCGTTACCGGCGGCGGAGCATACGGGGCGACCGCCAACGGAGCCGCGGGCTTCGCGGGCGGCGGCAACGTTTACAACCTCTACCTCGACAGCGACCTGCTGGGCGTCGACGGGCGCGTGGCGTCCGCGTTCAGGGCCTTCGTCGCGGCGGTGGAGCAGAGTATGGCGATGGGGGTCGCGTAGGATGGCGCAGGGAAACTGGGTTCAAGGCGGAAGCGGCTATCGCAAGTACTGCTGGTGCGCGTACGTGGACGTTGCTGAGGTCGGGCGCACGGACACCACCGTGACCTACCGCGTCACGCACGGCTACGGCACGCGCTACGCCATCAACTGCTACGCAAACGGCAGCTCGTCGGCGGGCGGCTCGTGGAACGGCTCGGTCTACTCGACGAACAACTCCGACTGGGTGTGGGTGCAGTGTACGTCGCGCGACGTCGAGCTCGCGCGCGGCAACGGCGACGCCTACAACCACACCTTCACTGGCCAGATTAACGTCACGGGCGGCTTCGGCAACGGAACGTCCAACGCATCAAACACCGTTACGGTCCCGTGCCGCGCCTACCACACGCCGCACACGCCGAAGAACATCAGGGCGGAGCGCCTGAGCGACACTAGCGCGAAGGTCAGCTGGGACGTCGACTACACGGGCATGAACGGCGACTACCCCTGGTCGACCGTGACCGTCGGCGTGGTGAAGAACGGCCCGGGGAAGTTCACCGACGTCGGCACCGTTAGTTGGGATACCACGAGCCACACCTACAACGGCCTCGAGCCGGGCTGCATGTACATCTTCTCGGCCAAGGCGACGGGCCCCGGCGGCACGTCGGACTACGGCGTGAGCGCGCCGGCGATCTACACCACGCCGACGGCGCTCGGCATGCTCGAGGCAGTCAAGGCGGAGGCGGAGAAGGTCGTGCTCAGGGGGCACGACGCGTCGGCCTTCGTCGACAGCTGGGAGTTCCAGCTCTCGACCGACGGGCGCAAGACATGGGTTGATGCGGACGTGAACGCCTCCTGGGAGGACGAGGAGGCCCCGGCGGGAACGGTGTGCTACCGCGTCCGCGCGGTAAAGAGCGGCCTCAAGGGACCGTGGACCGAGTCAAACGAGGTCACGACCATATGCCCGCCGCTCGCACCGTCCATCAGGGGCGTCAGGGCGGCTTATGCCACCCGCTCGAGCGCGACGCTCGAATGGGTGCCCAACCATCCGGACGGCTCGGCGCAGGCCTCCGCTGAGGTGCAGATCACGACACCTGCGGGCACCACTGCCACGACGGTCGAGGGCTCGGCTACGAGCCTGAAGTTGCCGACGGACGCCAAGGGCATGTACACCGTGCGCGTACGCACCAAGGGCCTCGACGAGGACTGGGGCGCATGGTCGAGCGCGGCGGCATATACCGTTGCGGACGCGCCCCAGGCATTCTTCACCGACCCGGCTGCGGACGGGGCGACCCTGCGCGCGGTGCCGCATACCTTCACGTGGAGGGTGGCCGACGAGACGGGCGTCAGCCGACAGTACCTGTCTTTGTGCGACATCAGGGGCAACCTCCTGTGGAGCGGGACTGTGGACAAGGACGCGCGCTCCTTTGGCCTCGGATACGCGCAACACGCCTTCGTCAACTACACGCAGTACAGGGTCATGCTCACGGTCACGGCCGGCTCGTCGCTGTCGGTCACCGTCTCGAGAACTTTTCGGACCGACTGGGCACCGCCTGCCAAACCGTCGCTACACATCTTCGTCGCCGAGAGGCAGGGATGTCAGCAGTCGGTATTCCCCGGCAAGGCCGACAGCGACGACACGCCCGAGACGTCCCACTTCATCGTGTCGCGCGTCCTGCCCGACGGCTCGACCCTGCAGCTCGGCTCGCACCTTGCGGCGGGCGAGGGCGCGGGCGACCCGCTGCCTCCGCTCAACAGCGAGTTCGAGTACGTCGCGGTTGCCTACGCCGCGACGGGCGTGAGCACAGCGACGAGGGTCAAGACGACCGTGGCGAGCCGCGCGGTGGCTCTCAACTGGGGAGTCGGCGCTGAGAGGTCGTGGCTCGGGCGCTATCTCAAGAAGGGCTCGAGCCGCAAGGTGACGCACGGATACAAGATGCTGCACTTCGCCGACAGTGGGGAGGGGCTGCCCGTCTCGTACGGCATCAACGAACGGGACGTCAAGGACAGCATGGACTTCCTGCTGCTCGACGAGGAGGACTACAAGTCATTCCTCGAGGTCATGAACATGGCGGGGCGCTTCTGGGTGCGCGATCTCCACGGCGAGCGGTTCCGCGCCCGCCTCAGCTGTAGCGTGAAGCGTTCCGACGGCGCGTGGGTGGCCTCGTGCGACCCGACGTGGGAGACGTGGGAGGAGCCCGCCAATGGCTGATAGATGGATAAGGCCGTTCGACGCCTCCTACGACTTCGTGCGCGTCTCGCGCGAGACGGGGCTCGAAGTCGATTTCGTGCGCGACATCGAGAACGGCGGCTCTATCGAGCGCAACGCAAACACGGCGCTCTATGAGACTGCATCCCTGGACTTCGCCGGCGAGTTCGACGTCGGCAACGACTTTCTGCGTGTGTACCTCATCGCCACCTTCACGGACGGCAGCAAGAGGCGCGAGTGCCTCGGAACATTCATGCCCGTGGTGGACTCGGTGGACATCGACGGTGCCTACCGCGAGGGCCAGATCAACGCCTACGGCCTCCTGAAGCTGCTCAAGGACGACGACTTCGACGGCCCCTACGTGATCGCGCAGGACAGCAATGCGGTGGAGGAGGCCGTCAAGATAGCCGAGTCGGTCGGCCTCACCGTCTACGCCGACAGCAGCAGCCTCCTGTTGGGCAGCAACTGGGTGTTCGGCGTGGGCAGGAACAACGACGCCAAGACCAAGCTGGACGCCGTGAACCTGCTCCTCGAGGCGGCGGGGTTCCGCTCGGCCTCGACCGACCGCATGGGCAACGTGTTGTTCAGGCGGTACGTCGAGCCCGCCGACATGCCCATCTCTGCGGAGTTCACCGAGGGCAGGGACGCGCGCTTCATGTCTGCCATGACCGAATCGACCAATCGCGCCGAGGTCTGCAATGTCGTGCACGTGGACTTCAGCACGCAAGACGCATCGGTGCGCGGCACGGCGGTGGACGACTCGCCCGACTCCGACCTCTCGACCGTCTCGGTCGGTCGTCGAATCGTAAAGAGCTACAGCTACGACCGCC
>URTW01000014.1 GCA_900550815.1 uncultured Collinsella sp. | reverse complement strand
GCGAGGTCCTCGGCTTGGTTCAGACGGACAAGATCTCCGATGCCCAGTCCTCGGTCCTGGCTCACGTTATCGCCCATCTGATCGAGGTAGTGATGGAGTATCCCGGTCAGGTGCGCGTCGTCGTGATTCGCGAGAGCCGCGCTGTCGATATCGCTAAATAATATGAGCGACGCGAACGAGCTCATCTCATTTATCGCGTCGATGTCGGGGGAGGGCAACCTTCGCGTCGAGGAGAACCTTGGCGAGGGGTATGTCCGCCTCCGCGTTTCGGAGGCCGAGCGGCGCCAGGCAAAGCACGACATTCAGCATGTCGAGGATATCGTCATCGAAATGCTCCGTAATGCTCGCGATGCCGGCGCCGACAAGGTCTATCTCGCCACGACCAAGGAAGATGGCGTCCGCACGCTTGTCTTTCTGGATAACGGCTCGGGTGTTCCGCAGGATATGCAAGAGCGAATCTTCGATGCTCGCGTTACCTCAAAGCTCGAGAGCATGAAGATGGACCGTTGGGGCGTTCACGGTCGTGGCATGGCATTGTTTTCGATCAAGCAGAACACCGACGAGGCCCGCGTGGTCACGTCTGGTGTCGATCTTGGCGCAGCCTTTAAGGTGAGCGTTGCGGCCGACCGCCTCAGCGAGCGTGCCGATCAGTCCAGCTGGCCCCAGGCCGTCAAGGATGAGGACGGACGTTATGTCTGTGCTCGCGGTCCGCATAATATTATTCGCGCTGCCTGTGAGTTTGCGCTCGAGGAGTTGCGTGGTTGCGATGTCTATCTTGGTTCTCCGTCTGAGATTGCCGCGACCCTTTATGCTCAGGCGTCAAGTCGGCTCGATACGTCTCGTCTCCTGTTTATTGATGATGAGAGCGAGCTTCCGGTTGTCGATCGTTTAGGCCTTGCCTCTGATGCCGAGGACTTTATTCGTATTTGTTCGGGTTTGGGTCTTGAGATGTCCGAGCGCACGGCCCATCGCATTTTGGCAGGGCAGATTAAGCCCGTTCGCGGTGTGACTGCGCGTCTGCTGCGTGAGCGTGACTCATCCTCGCATGCGCCGGCTCCTGTCGATCTCGCGAAGGATCGTCGTGGGCTGCGTATTGCCAAGGATGACATGGCACAGTTTTCGCGTGCTGTGGAGCGCGACTTTAATGACCTTGCCGCCCGGTACTATCTCAATCTTTGCGGCGACCCAAAGATCCGTGTTTCGCGTGATCGAATCACCGTGACCTTCGATCTTGCCAAAGAGGAATAGTGCCTTTACCGAGTCCACTCGGTACGATAAAGTTATTGCAGTTAAAACGTACTTTTAAACGCAGGAGTTTCTTCATGGATTGCCTGAAGGTATCAAGCAAATCATCGCCCGCGTCCGTTGCCGGCGCCATCGCCGGCATGGTCAAGGATGGTGTACCCGTCAACATCCAGTGTGTCGGTGCCGGTGCGGTCAACCAGGCCATTAAGGCCGTTGCTATCGCGCGCGGTTTTTTGATTCCAACCGGTTTTGATATTTCCTGCGCGCCTGTGTTCTCCGACATCCTCATTAACGGGGAGTCGCGCACGGCCATCCGCCTTTCTATCTACGTTCACCAGATCAATCGAGCTGCTATGGATAACGTCGTCATGGATGATGTTAAGCCTGTGGCATAGCTTCTGCTTGCCTCGTTTCGCTCCCCATCGTTAGGACTTATGCACATGGACCAGCGTTCCGTACGCGATATTCTTGCCGGTAAAACCTACTTTATCCGCACCTTTGGCTGTCAGATGAATCAGCACGACTCCGAGCGTGTGAGCGGTCTGCTTGATTCGTATGGCTGCCTCATGGCGCTCGATCCCGAGCATGCCGATATCGTTGTCTTCATGACATGCTGTGTGCGTGAGGCCGCCGATACTCGCCTGTACGGTCAGTGCAATTCCTGCAAAAGCCTGCCGCCTTCGCCTTCGGGCAAGCGTGTGGTTGCCGTGGGCGGCTGCATCGCGCAGCGTGATGGAGAGGGCCTGCTCACCAACGTCGATAACGTCAATGTCATCTTTGGCACGCATTCCATCGCACATGTGGCCGAGCTCATTGCCGCGGCGTTCCTTGATGGTAAGCGTCATATCCGCACCAATGAGCATGAGGATACGGATGCCATGAGCATGCCGTGGCATCGCGAGACCCAGTATCACGCTTGGGTGCCCATCATGACAGGCTGCAATAATTTCTGCACCTATTGCATCGTGCCGTACGTGCGCGGTCGCGAAAAAAGTCGCCCCTTCGAGGAGATTGTCGACGAGGTGACCGGTTTGGTGCGCCAGGGCGTGCGTGAGATTACGCTGCTGGGCCAAAACGTTAACTCATATGGTCGCGATCTGTTTGGCAATCCGCGTTTTGCCGATCTGCTGCGTGCCGTGGGCGATACGGGTGTGGAGCGCAGCTTCTTTACGTCTTCGCAACCCAAGGATCTGCTCCCCGAGACCATCGACGCCATGGCCGAGACGCCTGCCGTTATGCCGCAGTTGCACCTGGCCGTCCAGTCAGGTTCGACACGGATCCTCAAAGAGATGAATCGCCGTTATACACGCGAGGACTATCTGGGCCTGGTCGATCGCATTCGCAACCGCATGCCCGATATCGCGCTCTCGACCGACATTATCGTTGGCTTCCCGGGCGAGACTGAAGAAGACTTTGAGCAGACGCTCTCACTTGCCGAGACGGTCCGCTATGCTCAGGCCTATACCTTCATCTATTCCAAGCGCGCCGGTACCCCGGCCGCCGAGATTGACGATCCTACGCCGCATGAGGTTATTCTCGAGCGTTTCAACCGCCTGGTTAAGGTTATCGAGACCACGGCGCACGAGTACAACCAGGGTGAGCTTCATACTGTGGTGCCGGCGCTCATTGAGGGAACGAGTAAAAAGAACGACGCGGTCCTGCTGGGCAAGAGTCCCAAGAATCAGACCGTGCATGCGCCTATCCCCGAGGGTTACAGCATCGATCAGCTTGTTGGCAAGATCGTTGATGTTGACGTTGACGTTGCCAAGACCTGGTATTTGTCCGGCTCCGTTGTGGGCGAGCCGCGCTAATGGTTTCTCCCGGGGCAGGTCTTTCCGCCGTTGCGATCGTCGGTCCGACGGCGGTTGGTAAGAGAGGTGTTGCCGACCGTTTGGCGGCTCGTCTTTCGTCCGAAGTGCTGTCGTGCGATGCGATGCAAATCTATCGCGGCATGGACATCGGTACCGCAAAGATGGCGCCCGATGAGTGTACGGCGCCGCTGCGTCTCGTCGACATTGTAGAGCCGGGTGTGGCGTACTCTGCGGCGCTTTATCAGGCTGACGCTCGCGCGCATGTTGAGCGTTTGCTTGGCGAGGGCCGCCTACCGGTGTTTTGCGGGGGCACAGGCTTGTATCTCAAGGCCGCCCTGGATGAGATGGATTTTCCCTCGGGCGAGCTTGAGGACGATCGTCGCGCGGGGTATCAGGAGCTTGCCGAGCGTATTGGCGAGGAAGAACTGCATGCCCTGCTTGCCGAGCGCGATCCAGAATCAGCTGCTGTTATTCATCCGCATAACGTGCGGCGTGTGATTCGCGCGCTCGAAATGCACGATGATGGCGTTTCCTATGCGCAACAAAAGTCGCAGTTTAGTGTTCCGCGCGAGCATTATCATGCGTTATGGTTTGGCCTGACGCGAAATCGCGAGGTGCTCTATGAACGCATTAACCTACGTGTCGATGTGATGTTTGAGCAGGGTCTTGTTGATGAGGTTCGCGGTCTTATGGACCAGGGGCTGGGAGATGCCCTGACTTCGATGCAGGCAATTGGCTATAAAGAGATCATCGATGCTTTCAATGGCGTGACGAGCATGGATGAGGCTCGCGAACTCATTAAGATGCGTTCGCGTCGCTATGCCAAACGTCAGCTTTCGTGGTTTAAGCGCGATGACCGTATCGCGTGGTTTGATATGGATGAATGTACGATCGATGAGGTCGTTGCTGATATCCTGCATCGTATTGAGGCTGCCTAATGGCTCGTTTCCCCCTTGTTCCCACGGCACCCGAGCCCGAGCGTGCCATTTTGGTTGGTGTTGAGTGGCGCGACAATGCATGGCCACTCGATCGATCGCTCGATGAGCTGGAGCGCCTTGCCCACACGGCTGGTGCCCAGTGCGTGGCTCGCTTGTCTCAGCGTTTGGTAAAGCCGTATCCCAAATCATTTATCGGTTCCGGTAAGGTAGAGGAGCTGTGCGGTCTGGTACATCGCATGGATGCCGATGTCGTTATTTTTGACGACGACCTGACGCCCTCGCAGCAATCCTATTTGGAGAAAGCCGTGGGCGAGCCGGTAAAGATTATCGATCGTACGGCACTGATCTTGGATATCTTTGGCCTGCATGCTCAGACGCGTGAGGGACGCCTACAGGTACAGCTGGCGCAGCTTCAATATCTGTTGCCTCGTCTGCGCGGCATGTGGAGCCATCTCGCCAAGGAACAGACGCGCGGCGGCATCGGCTCACGCTTTGGTCAGGGCGAAAGTCAGCTCGAGGTCGACCGTCGCCTCATTCGTAATAAGATCGCTGCGCTTCGTCGTGAGATCAAGCAGGTCGAACAGCGTCGTGATGTTCAATCCAAGAGTCGTATTGAGTCACCGGCGTTTCGCGTCGCGTTAGCCGGTTATACCAATGCCGGTAAATCGACGTTGCTCAATCGCCTGACAGGCTCTACGGTACTTTCGCAGGACAAGCTGTTTGCTACGCTCGACCCGACGACGCGTTCGTACCGCCTGCCCGGCGGTCGCGGAATGACGATTACCGATACCGTCGGCTTTATTCAAAAGCTGCCGCATGGTCTTATCGATGCCTTTAAATCGACGCTGTCCGAGGTGTTGGGTGCCGATCTAATTCTCAAAGTCGTAGATGCGTCTGACGAGGACTATGAGCGACAGCTGGAGGCGGTCGACCGCGTGCTTGATGAGATCGGCGCCGGAGAGCGCCTAACGCTGACCGTATTCAATAAAATCGATCTTCTCGATAGCGTTGATCGATTAAGTTTCCGTCGTCGTTTTCCGGAAGCCGTTCTGTTCTCGGCCCAAACGGGCGAGGGGCTCGACGATCTCGTCGATCGCATTGCTCGCGAGGCAGCTGCCACCGATGTACTGCTTTCAGCCGACATTCCATATCGTGAAGGTGCGCTCATTACACTCGTGCATGAGCAGGGGACCCTTTTGCATGAGGAATATCTTGAGGATGGCGTTCGTATTGTGGCGAAACTGCCGGCTCGTGTCGCACCGCGGCTCGAGCGTTATCGCACCGAGTAGGCGAGCTCCAAAATGCCCAGTATAATGGGCTGATGCAGCAGATAAAAGGGTAGTGCATAACTTCCAAGGCTGGCGAGCGCCGGCAGGGAGTTGGCGTAGGCCCAGCTAGGGACGGTCTTATCGATTCCCTGCGCTATATGTGCGGCGAAGTATCCTGCAAGATACATAAAGATAAACGGGATGATGGGGTAGTAATCACCTGAGACAAACCCAGGGCTCGGAAATCCCAGCCACGCCAGGTAGGGGACAGGGTAGATTGTTTTGGGGATGCTCCAGGTGAGGGCGAACATCACAAGGCATAGGGACATGCCCCATCTCGCTGATATCTTTTTAAGGACGGGATCGGTCAACGCCACGATGCCGGTACATGCGGCCATGCAGTAGCTGATGCCAAAATTAACCGAATCATCGCCTGAGACAAGTGTTGTTGCCAGCCAGACGACGAGTGCTGCTAAGGCGTATTTGGCGGCACGTTTGATATTGTTGCGCGAAAGAGTGCACATCCAACCCGCGATAAACAAGAATACCCAGCTGATGCTGGCGCGCCAGATGTCTTGAAAGACAGTCTGGGTAAACCAGGGCATATCCCAACCGTACAGGTAGGCGAGATCGTAGCAAGCGTGAAAACCTGCCATTGAAATCATCGTAAACCCGCGGACGGTATCAAAGATGGTGATGCGTTTTTGCATTACGAGAACCGGCGCATCAAGCCGACGACTTTGCCCAAAATAACGGGATTTGTTGCATAGATAGGCTCCATGGTGTCATTCTCAGGCTGTAGGCGTACGCGTCCCTGCTCCTTGTAGAACGTCTTGACGGTCGCTGAACCATCAATCATGGCCACGACGATTTCGCCGTTCATGGCACTCTTTTGTTCACGGACGATGATGTAATCGCCATTGAAGATGCCGACATTGATCATTGAGCTCCCATGCACCTCAAGGATAAAGGAACCCTGATCAGTGGCGATTTCGGTCGGGATAGTAAAAGTGTCTTCGATATTCTGCTCGGCCAGAATGGGAATCCCAGCCGCGACGCGACCAACGAGCGGTAGCGAGACCGTTCCGCGAGGTGCGGTGGGCTCGTCAGATTTAGAAATTGAGACAGAGGAGCCGTCCTCGTTAAAGAGTTCCAGGGCGCGCGGTTTGGTGGCATCGCGCTTGAGCCGCCCGCGCGCCTCCAAGGCAGATAAGTGGGCGTGCACGGTGCTGGGGGAGGAAAGGCCCACGGCAGATGCCATCTCGCGCACACTGGGCGGATAACCCTTCTCCTGCTGATATTCCTTGATGAAGTCGTAAATTTGCTGCTGACGCTTGGTAATTTTGCGAGCCATCAGGGCATCCTCTCTACCCATGTCAAACAAATGTTCGAATTTTGCTTGACAGGAACAACTGTTCGAAGATAATAATAACCGAACATTCGTTCTCGCGCTAGACATTTTTGTCCGCGCGGCTTGATAAAACTGTTCTCAGCAAAACACGCGAGAGGAGAACATGATGAACGCAACGAATATGGTCCAGGGAAACCTTGCCCTTAAACTCGAGACGCCTGCAGAACCCACTTTTACGGTTGTTCAGGGTGGCCGCTCCGGCTTTCAGCCTTTGACCGTAAAGTCTGCTCGCAATCAGCAGGCTGTAGTTGCGCCGGCCCGCGTTGCCCTGAAGGTTCCGACGATTGTCGCCGTTGCCGTTGCGCTTACGCTCTTCGTTGTCCTCGCTACGTCGGTCTTTAGCGCTCGTCACGCCGCGTATGCCGAGTCCGTTTCCAACGTTACCTACGAGACTATTCGCGTTCAGCCTGGTGATTCTCTTTGGTCGCTTGCCGAGGAATATCCTATCGAAGGCCTTTCCACGCAAGAGACTTCCGACATGATCCGTAACGTCAATCATCTGGAGCATGGTTCGCTCGCCGCCGGTGCGCATCTTAAGGTTCCTGCTCGTTCGTAATCATTATCGCGCTGCGCATGGTACCCTTGTTATCGTTTAAGAGGAGGTACCATGCGCTGTCCCAAATGTGGCAAGGCACATACCCGCGTCGTTGATTCCCGTATGCAGGAGTCAAATAACACCATTAAGCGCCGTCGCGAATGTTGTTCGTGTAACTATCGCTTTACAACGTTTGAGCGATGCGAAGACCCAATCGAGGTCATTAAGTCAGACGGAACCAAGCAGCGGTTCGATCGCAATAAGCTGCTCGTCGGCTTGATGCGCGCCACCATCAAGCGTGATATCGATACTAAGAAGCTCAATGAGATTATCGACGACATCGAGGTCGAGCTGCGCTCTCGCACGCTGACGGCCGTCACGTCCCATGAGTTGGGTAACATGGTGCTCAAGCGCTTGGCCAAGATCGACAAGGTGGCCTACATCCGCTTTGCCTCGGTCTACCGCGATTTCAAAGACGTCGATGAGTTTCTGCAAGAGCTCGACAAGCTAAGGTGATTCCATGTCCAACATTACCGTCAACATAATGCGTCTCGACCCCACCGTCGAGCTTCCCAAATACGCCCATCCCACCGATGCCGGCTTGGATTTGCGCTCCAACGAGGACTGCGTCCTGAAGCCCTTCGAACGTCGTCTGGTCTCTACTGGGCTGGCCATCGCCTTGCCCGATGGCTACGCCGGCTTCGTCCAGCCCCGCAGCGGCTTGGCCATCAAGCAGGGCCTGTCTATAGTTAACACGCCGGGCCTCATCGACGCCCACTACCGAGGAGACCACAAGGATATCCTCATCAACCTGGACCCCTCCAACAACATCCAAATCAACAAAGGCGACCGCATAGCCCAACTCGTCATCCAAGAAGTCCCCACGGTCAACCTCATAGAGGTAGACGAACTAGACAAAACCGACCGAGGCAACGGAGGCTTCGGCTCCAGCGGCGTCGCCTAGGGGCGCTCGTATCCCTCCCGCCCGCCTCTCACACATATCATTCCATGCTCAAACATTCTCGCGTCGCTTCGCTCGCTGCGAAACTGCGCGTGGAACGATATAGGTAAGCCACGGGCGGGCGGCTACTCGCTTGTAACTATTTTTACTTTTCTAGTAAGTCGATGCGATATAGTGACGCCTCCTATGGCGCATCGACTTACTGTATTTATATTTTCTGGTTCCCATTTTCAGATTCTACTTGTGGGGAATCTGGTATAGCCGCTAGTACGTTAACGCAGCTTACCTGTGGGAGGCCCCTATATATCGTCCCACGCGCAGTTTCGCAGCGCAGCGAGAATGTTTGAGCATGGGATGATATATAGGGGCCTCCCACAGGTAAGCGGACAGTCCAATGCTAGCGGATATGCGCGGGTTTTCCGCCCCAGTAGAAGCGGCAGAAGGCTCGTTTGCGCTTTTGGGGTTTGCCTACGAGCTCCATGGTTGCGATGGCTATGTCTTCGGCTGCGTGGGGACGGCGCAGCACTTCGCCAGTGATGAGCAGTGCCTTGAGCGACTCCGGATGATCGTGGAGATGGCGCAACGTCACGATGAGTTCTCGTGCGGTGGTGACATGCATGCTGGCGCCCATGCCGGTGAGCATCGTTGTGTTGGCCTTTTCCTGGCCATATGATTTGCCCAGCAGGATCATCGGCAGATGCGCGCACAGGCATTCGGTGACGGTGAGTCCGCCCGATTTGAGAATTGCCAGGTCGCAGCCGTGCATAAGCGCTGCCATATCATCGACGTAGTCAAGAACCGTGACGTTCTCGAGTTTCATGGCCTCGAAGAGCGTTTTGAGACGGGTGGCATATTCGGCATCCTTGCCCGGCAAGAAGACAAAGTGCATGTCCTCGAAACTGCGCAGGAAGGGGAGAGTGCGGTCCATCTCCGCGCGAAAGCGAACGTACGGTTGAGGCAAACTGGCGCCGGCCATCACCAATACGACGGTTTTGTCTATGGGGAGATTGAACTTGCTGAGCTCATCTTCGCGTTTGTAATCAGTATCGAAACCGGCTCGAATGGGGATGCCCGTTATGCGGATCTTTGACTCGGGAACCTTGCGCGGGCGCAGCGTTTCGGCCATAAACTCGTTGGCCACGCAGAACAGGTCAGTGTCCTTGTGGGGCCAAAAGCCTTCTACTTCATAGTCTGTTGGTACGCAGATGACCGGATAATCGATACCCGTGATGACGCGGGCGCCCACGGCAACATTGGCTGCTGTGATGTGCGTTGCGACCACGGCTATAGGCCTGCGGCAACGAATATATTCGTTGAAGGCGGGGAACATAATTCGCGACCATGCTGTGCCGCCACCCCAGAGAAGATGTCCCGTAAGCGTATATCGCCAGGTCAGGTCGTAAATGGGGCGTGTGGCTCCCGTAAAAGAAGCCGCGGTCTTATTGCCGTCGAATTTAATACGTCCAAAATCAAGGATATCGAGCACTTCAATTTCAACATCCTCAGGGATTCCCTTGGTGCCGCGGATAAGGTCAAATGCTTGTGCAATCGCGTTGGCGGCGGCTTTGTGGCCCGATCCAACCGATGCGTGCACAATGGTTACCAGGGATTTTTGTGCAGGTGAAACGGTCATTTGCTCCGGTTGGGGAGTGGCTTGCATGGGCAGGGGAGCGCTATTGCCCGTCTGCGTTTGATCCATCGATAACTCCCCTTCAGCTTTGTTACGCGATTTATCATTGTAGTGCATGAGTGTCATGTTCACGTAAATTTGGGTATGAGCGCAAAGAACGCCAATCTTTCGACAGGAGGTCTCTTCATGACTACCCATCAGCCGATCGATGTTGCTATTATCGGCGGCGGCCCTGCGGGCTATGCTGCAGCCATTTACGCGGCGCGCGCCAACCTAACGACGACCGTGATTGAGCAGGGCATGTCGGGAGGACAGATCGCCACAACCAATGAGGTCGAGAACTATCCGGGCATTCCGCTACTGAGCGGCGCTGAACTCGGTGAGCGATTCCAACAACATGCAGAAGGCCTAGGGGCTCAGGTTGAATGGAGCATGGTGACGGGTGTCGATTACGATGCCGGCTCCAAATTGTTTACCGTTCATCACGATGTTGGTGATACGACGGCTAGGAGTGTTATCGCTTGCATGGGTGCCACGCCGCGTCCGGCAGGTTTCGCTGGCGAGGATACGTATCGCGGTCGTGGCGTTTCGTATTGCGCGACGTGTGACGGCATGTTCTTCCGCGGCAAACAGGTCTTTGTAATCGGTGGTGGCAATTCGGCATGCGAGGAAGCTCTGTTCTTGTCAGAAATCGCCAGCAGCGTGACCATCGTTTTGCGCCGCGATCAGTTCCGTGCCCCCGATGGTGTGGTTCAAAAAGTTCTTGCAAAAGATAATATTTCAGTTAGGTACCAAACTAGTATTGTGGAGCTCTCGGGCGAAGCCATGCCAACGACGATTACCTTTAAGGACAATGCATCCGGTGAGACTCATACCGAGTCATTTGAGCCCGGCTCGTTTGGCATCTTTGTCTTTACCGGGACGCAACCCCATACCGAACTTGTCGAGCATTTAGTCGATCTGGCGCCTGATGGCGGCATTCTGACTGATGAATCCATGGCGACCCGTACGCGAGGTCTATTTGCTGCTGGCGATATCCGTTCCAAGCGCTTACGTCAGGTTGTGACCGCCGTTTCTGACGGAGCCATAGCAGCAACTAGCGCATACGCGTTTCTCCGCGGATAAGTACGATAATATATCTTATGTAAGGTTGTTATCAATTAACTAAATGGCGGGACGATGCATCAATGCACTGTCCCGCCAATTTCTTGCCGGCTATGTGGTATTCAAAACTAGATAATCTAGAATACAATATAGAAGATGAACGGAGGACCTTTATGAATCACGTTAAACACGTTATTCCGATGTCTGATTCGTCGGTCAGCATTAAACCTGAGGATATTCTGCCCACTGTGCTGCCTGATGCATTTATTCAGTCCGATATCGTACGCAAACTCAATACGTTGAGTCTGCCGCGCTATGACCAGTTGCCCAATGTGACGCTCTACCGCGACCAGGTCATTGAGTATGTTGCGCTGTGGATGGAGCCGCTGTCTATTTGCGTTGAGCAGCCTGTCATTACGCCATCGATGATCAATAACTACGTGAAGGTCGGTCTGGTGCCTGCTCCGGTCAAAAAGCAGTATGGTCGCGAGCAGATTGCCCGCCTGATCGCTATCTGCATCTTTAAGCAGGTGCTACCTATTGCTGCGGTGCAGGCGCTCTTTAACTTTCAGCGTTTGAGCTACGATGCCCCGACGGCCTTCGACTATGTGGTCGATCAGCTCGAGGCATCGATTCGTTCGGCGTTTTCTGTCGAGCAGACGCCGGTTCCCGATACGGCGCATCAGGTAACGCGTGAGTCGCTGCTTGTGCGCAGCGCGGTTTCATCCTTTGTTTCGAAAGCGTACCTGATGAGCTATCTCAAGTTCAACGGGTTTAATAGCTAGCCGACGTATAAAACGGGCGGGACAAAGAGCCATCTGTCGCTTTGTCCCGCCCGTTTTTTTTGCTTGGTTGGACTTTATTTGCCCGAAGCTACGCCCATGCCGTAGCCGATGATCAGGCCGTGCATCTCGGCGTAATAGGAATCCAGGCCGTTGCAGGGCATGATGATGGTCTTGGAGCCGGGCCAATGTTCGACAATGCGATCAGTAAGCGCTTGGGCTCCAGCTTCGTTCTCAACGTGATCGATGATGACCTCACCGCCCGTAAAGCCCTCGGATTCCATAGTGTCGATGATCTTGTTGAGCATCTTCTTTTCGCCACGCGTGTGCCCCACGAGTTCGATTTTACCGGCCTCACTCGCCGTGCCCAAAATGCGGATATTGAGCTTGTTGGCAATGACGCCGGCTGCCTTAGGGATACGTCCGGCTTTGGCGAGGTTTTCGTAATTGCACAAACTGAAGAGGATTTTGCTGTTCTGCTCAAGGCTATCGAAGTATGCGCAAGCGTCCTCGAATGAGACATCCGGATTGCTTGCAAGATAGCGGTCGAACAGCAAGAAAATGAGATCCATTTTGCCGCCAGCTGCGCGTGAATTGACTAGATGAATCTGTCGGTCGGGCTCCTCGGCAAGAACCATATCGCGAGCCGTGGCTGCCGCATTGTAGCTGCCCGACACGCCCTCAGAGATCGGCATGCAGATGGTCTTGTCTGCCAATTTGAAGAGCTCGGCCCACTCCCCTACGCTGGGACAAGCGCTCGAAGAAGCGTTCGTCTCCGCCTGAACAGCGCAGTTGAGCTCATGAACATCGAGCGAAAGGGCATCGACGAATTCACGCTCCCCTACTCGAATTTTGAGGGGCGCAAATGCAAAGGTGGTATGGGGTGCGGTCGGTTGCCAATCGCGGAGGTTGCAGCTTGAATCTGAGATAAGTGCCCAGCTCATAGAGGGTCCTTTCTAATTGCTCCCATACAATTATAGCCTTCTTGCTGACCGATTGGGCCGCTATCTAGTATTCAAAACTAGATAGCGGCCTGCACGAAAGGCAAAAGAATGGACCCCATGACTCAAAGCCACGAGGTCCACATTCACACGCTGTGTAAGATGACTTAGTAACGCACGAAGATATAGTTGTTGTTCATGCCGGCGGCAACGGAGCTGATGATATCACCCGTGTTGTAAGCGGAAGCATGAATCATCTGACCACCACCGATGTAAATGCCGGTGTGGTACGAGTTGACCACAACGTCACCGGGCTGCGGATCGGACACACGCGTCCAGCCCATAAAGGTGCCCGTGGTGCCCAGGCGGCAATAGCGACCAGTGAGGCAATAGCTAACAAAACCAGAGCAGTCGAAGCTGTTCGGGCCAATTCCGCCCCAGGAATAAGCGCAACCAAGCTTACTGTATGCACGCGAGACAACAGAACCGCCGTCGACGGACTGGCTCGGAGCAGAAGGCGTCGGAGCCGGAGCAGGCGTAGAGGGCTGCGGCGTCGGAGCAGGTGCCGGCGTAGGAGCCGGAGTGTTGCCGCCCTGGTTGTTATTATTGCTGGTCTGGCCACCGTTGTTGGTGTTCTCGGTCGTACCGGCAGTCTCGTTGCTCACCGTGGCCTTCTCGGCGGTACTGGCGTTGATACCGGCCTGCAGCGCGGCGTTGGCCTCGGCCTCTGCGGCAAGCTCGGCCTGCAGCTGCGAATCCAGGGAGTTTACGACGTTCTGGGCTTCAGCCTGTTGAGCGTTAAGCTCGTCGACCTTCTTTTGCGTGGCTGCGACGTTCTTTTCCTGCTCGGACTGCTTATCGGTGAGCTGCTGCTTAAGCTCCTTGACCTCTTGAATGGTCTGAGCTTGCTTATCGGAGACTTTGCCGTAGTAGAACAGACGGTTGAGCATATCGCTCAGGTCGTCAACGCCCGTTAGAACCTGAAGCAGGCTCAGACCGCCGGTCTTGTACTCGCCGGCGACATAGGTCGAGAGCTTGGCCTGACCGTCAGCAATCTCCTGCTGCTTTTGCGTGATCTCGCCAGCAGTCTGATCGAGCGCCTGCGTCTGCGTGGCGAGCTCATCGTAAATCTGCTGGGTTTGGGTACCGATCTGCTCGAGCTTCGTACGAGCAGCGGCAAGGTCGGATGCGGTATCGGCGTAGGCAGGAGCCGCGAGGCCCAAGCCCAAAACACAAGCGAGGGTTGCCGTAGCAGCGCAGCGTGCCATGTTTTTGTGCGTGTTTGCTGTGCGCATGTAGCTTCCTTTCCAGTAACTAAGGGTAACGGCTAGTCCACCGTCACCAGGCTAAAGAGCTCAACATCGTCGTCAGTCGACGTGAGCTTCTCGCGCGGGTTGAGAAACGCAAGCTCAAGGATACACCCGTAGCCCACAAGCTTTGCGCCCATATCTCGCACCAGTTTACCTGTTGCCTCGACGGTTCCGCCCGTCGCGACCAAGTCGTCCAGAATCAACACGGTATCTTTAGAGCTGATAGCGTCGGCATGGATCTCAATTGAATCGGTGCCGTACTCGAGCTCGTAGCTCTGGCTTACGGTCTCGCGCGGCAGCTTGCCCGGTTTACGTGCGGGAACAAAGCCGGCGCCCAGAGCGACGGCCACGGGAACGCCCACCATAAAGCCGCGAGCCTCGGGACCTACGACCTTGGTGATTCCCATGCCGGCAAAGTGCTCGGCGAGGGCATCGGTCATGGCTTTGAGCGCCTCGGGATTGCCGAAGAGCGGCGTGATGTCTTTAAAGATGACTCCGGGCTCGGGATAGTCGGGGATGTCGACGATTTGAGATTCGAAGTCGTACATTGCATGACCTTTCAATGGGTTGCCGGATAAGCGGCAGCTGTTACTTGCCCGCGGTGACGGTGCCGGATTGCGAAGGGGCGACGACCTTGAGCGGCTTTACGAGAGAATCCTCGTGTGAAGCCGGCGCGACTGTCTCTTCGTTTTTGGCCTTGGTGGACTCGGAGCGAGTGATTTCCTCTTCGAGTGCATCGATGTCGGCGTCCTCGACCACGGCGTTGAGCGACTCAAAAACGCGGTTCTTGAGCAGCGCGGTGTGCACGCCCTCCGTCAGGTCGTGAAGCTTCTTAAACGCACGCTCGAGCTTGGCGTCGCGCTCGTCATCGGAAGTATCCATGCCGAGCATGCTCACGAGCACCTGCTCAAACATCGAGGACTCGCGGTTGGCGGAAGACACGTACTGACGCAGGTTGCGCGGCTCGATATGGAAGCGTGACAGCTCGGAGCAGTAGCGGATGATCGGGAAATCGCGACCATCGACGAGCTCACGATTCTGCGGACTCTTGATGATGCGAATGAGGTCGTTCTCGGCGAGCGAACGGATAAACGAAATCTCGACGCCCAGCATATCGGGAATGGTCTCGATGGGATGCAGCTTTTGCTTAGTCTCCTTGGGCTCCGTCTTGAGCGGAACATCGGACAGCAAGCCCACCTCGTAGGCGAGCGTTGACAAGTCCGTGGCGTTTTCCAAGCGCTGCTTAATCACGTTGAGCGGCATGTAGCGGGTCTTCTGCAAGTGCAGGATGACCTCCAGGCGATCAACGTCCTCCTTAGAGTACTGACGGTATCCCTTAGGCGTACGATGAGGGGTAATGAGCCCCTCATCCTCTAGAAATCTAATTTTTGAGTTCGAAAGATCGGGGTATGCGCCTCGAAGTAGGTTGACGACTTGGCCGATACTCAGATAGTTGCGTTCGGCCATGCCCTACTCACCGGTTTCGATGCGCTCCGGCGTGCTCTCGTGGTAGATGAGCGTAAACGTACCGATCTGAACGGAAGAACCGTCGTGCAGCGGGGCTGCATTGACAATGGCACCGTCGACCCAGGAACCATTGAGCGAGCCCAGGTCCTCGATGCGAGCGCCGAGGCCCTCGCGAATAATGCGCGCGTGGCTGCGCGAAACAGTCATGTCGTTGAGGAAGATGCCGTTCGCGGGATCGCGGCCGATGGTGGTCACGTCGTCCTCGAGCTCAAAGGCGGCACCAGTCTGCGGACCCTTGACGATGGACAGAACGGGAGCGGTGATGCGCACGTTGGCCATAAGGTCGGGAACGGTGACGTCGCTTGAAGGCACGCGGAATACGCAGGTAGCGTCAGCAGTCTTATCATTCTGAGGCATATTGTTAACCATGTTGTCCATGACAACCCCTAACTTATCGCGGACGTGCCGCAAATAATGAACCGTACGTAATCATACCCCAACGAATCAGTCTTCGATTTCAGGGTTCAGAAAGTCGATGTCCTCGTCCTCGGGATGCGCGAGAGCCTGTTTAATGGCCGCTCCGCCCTTAATGGAGTAGATGACAGCCGTGAGCATGGAGAAGATCACGCCGCCGTACACAAAGAAGATGCCAAGGGGCACCGAGCTTCCGTTGAGACCCGGGAAGGCCGTAAGGGTTGAAGGTAAAAGATGCAGCCCGTCAATAACGGGGAAACCGAGCAGCATGAGCGAGAAGCCGGTCATGAGCAGCGCTGTCGCAATCTTTCCGGGGAAGACGACGTCAATGGGACGAGGGTGGTAATGGCGAACGATAAGTGTGCCGATGCCCAGATAGATGTCGCGGCCAATAATGAGCACGCAGACCCAGATGGGCAGCTCTCCGCGGACCACCAGTCCAAGTACGCCGGTGAACAGCAGTGCACGGTCGCAAATGGGATCCATGACCTTGCCGAGCCACGAGACCGTCTTAGTCATGCGGGCGATCTGCCCGTCCATCCAGTCGGTGGAGGCGGCAACGGCGTAGATAACGATGGCGATGACGCGGTTGTTATCCGTCACATACAAGTACAGAAATACCAGGGTGAGGATCAGGCGCGTAAAGGTGATGAAATTGGAGATCGTAAAGATCTTATTCGACGGGTAATCGGAAGTGCCGATAAGCTCCTTTTTGATCTTCTTTTTGATGCCCACAGGACTCCCCCGCTGGTTAACGACAAAACTTTCGATACTATACCCGTTCCGGCGATGTCTATCCAGCGTAAGCATAGAGAGTCCAGACATGTGGAGGGCGCCTCTGGGCTGCGCTGGATTCTGCATTTGTGTACATCAGCCTCCAAAAGCGACATTTTTCGGCATCTTTGGTGACTGGTGTACACGTTTTGATTCGGTGATTACATCGATCGGGAAAGTTGTTGCTTTAAGCAAATGCGTGCGGGTCGAGATTGGCTGGCGCCAAAAGAGCCCAACGGCCGTTACGGCTTCGTTAGAAACGCGCCCCACCATGGATGGTGAACCCGAAAGGTAAGGCGCGCGGGCACGGCGACTCGGCCCGCGCGCCCGGAAGAGAAAGGATAAACCCATGGGTTACATGCTCGAGACGCGCGGGCTCACCAAGCGCTTCGGCCGCGGCGACCAGGCGCAGGATGCCGTGGCCGACGTGAGCCTTCATATCCGCGAGGGCGAGGTGTACGGGCTGCTCGGCCCCAACGGCGCCGGCAAGTCGACAACGCTCAAGATGATCTGCGGGATGCTGCGGCCGACGGCCGGGGAGATCCTCTTTGCCGGGCACGCCTGGCGCCGCGAGGACCTCTACGCAATCGGCAGCCTCATCGAGGAGGCGCCGCTCTACCCCAACCTCACCGCGCGCGAGAACCTGCGCGTGCGCACCACGCTGCTGGGCCTTCCCGAGAGCCGCATAGATGAGGTGCTCGCCGCCGTGGACCTCGCGGACACTGGGAAGAAGCGCGCCGGGCGCTTCTCGATGGGCATGCGGCAGCGCCTGGGGCTCGCGCTGGCGCTGATCGCCCGGCCACGCCTGCTCGTGCTCGACGAGCCCTCCATCGGCCTCGACCCCATCGGCATCGAGGAGCTGCGCGACCAGATCCGCGGCTTCGCGGCGGCGGGCACGACGGTGATCGTCTCGAGCCACATCCTCTCCGAGGTGCAGCAGATGGCGGACACCATCGGCATCTTCTGCGGGGGGCGCCTCGCCTACGAGGATGCGCTTCGGCCCGGGCAGGACCTCGAGGAACTCTTCATGAGCTTCTGCCGGGAAGGGCGACGAGCGCGCGGGGAGGTGGCGGCATGACGGGCGAGAAAGGCGGCCTGCTCGCGGGCCTGCGCGCCGAGGCCCTGAAGTCGCGCCACGCGGCACCGGTTCGCCTGGCCGTGCTCATGGCGCTGCCGATGCCGCTGCTCGGCGCGATGCCCTACCGGGGCGTGCAGATCTTCAGCGCGTGGAACTACTGGTACGCGCTCTTCCTGCCCGTGACTCTCTCGCTCGTGGTGGCGTGCGTCGCGCGGGCGGACGCGCGCACGCGGATGCGGGGGCTTCTGGGCCTGGGCTTCCCGCTCGGGCGCGCCTGGTGGGCCAAGGCGCTCTGGTGCCTCGCGCTCTGCGCGCTCTCGAACCTCGTGGTCTTCGGCATCTACCTCGCGGGATCGGCGTTCTCCTCGCAGGGCCTCACGGTCGCGGGCACGCTCACGATGCTCCTCTGCGCGCTCGCCAACACGGTGACCGCGGCGTGGATGATCCCCGCAGGGCTCTTCCTCACGGCGCGGCTCGGCATGCTCGCGGGCAGCTTCTGCCCGCTCGCCGCGCAGCTCGTGGGTGGGTTCGCCTGGGCGTTGGTGCCGCTGCCGCAGCTCTTTCCGCCGTCGGCGAGCATGGTCATCCCCACGAGCTTCATCCCCGTGCTGCCGAGCGGCGAGCCACTCGCGGCGGACATGGCGCTCGGCGGGGCGCTCGCGGCGGACGGCATGCTCACACTGGCGGGCCTTGCGGTCTGCGCGCTCGCGTTTGCCGCGCTCACAGCGGCGGGCGCGGCCTGGTTCGCGCGCTCCGAGGAGAGGTGATGGCCGTGACACGACTCTCCGACCCGACGCCGCGCATGACTCTCCCGCGGGCCCTGCTCTCCGAGGCCCTGCGCCTGGCGCGCTCCCCGCTCACGGCGGTGCACCTCGTCTGCGGCCTGGCAGCCGGTCTTGCCTGCGGCGAGTACTTCTCCATAACCCGGTGGGACCCGGCGCTGGGCGCGGGCGCCTACGCCCAGTTCCTCGGCGCCCTCATGCCGCTCATGTCCGCCATCGTCTGCGGGCTCGCCGTGGACGAGGAGCGCGCTGCCGGGCGCCTCGCCAACCTCACGGCGGTCCCCTCGCGCGGGCGCGCCGTCGCGGCGAAGCTGCTCGCCCTTGCGGCGCTCGGCGCGGGCGCGCTGGCCGTGGCGCTCGGCGTGTTCGGGGCCGTGCTCGCCGTCGCCGGGCGCCTGCCGCTCGGGCCCGCGCCGCTTGCGGCCGCCTGGGCGGGCATCGAGCTGGGCAGCCTGCCCCTCTACGCGCTGGAGCTCGGCGTGGCCCTGCGCCTCGGCCGCAACGCCGCCATCGGCGCCGGCGCGGCGGGGATGCTCCTCGCGTTCTTCTCAGTGGGCGGACTTGCGCACGGCCTCATGACCGGCGAGCTCACCGGTGCCCTGGCGACGCCCCTGAGCTGGGTGCCGCTCGCCTTGCCCGCGCGCCTGGGGTCGCTCGGGGTGGAGGCCTTCATCGACGCCGCACGCGCGGCGGGCCCTCTCCTCACGACTGCGCTCGCTGGCCTCGTGCTCACCCTGGCAGCCGCCGCCGTCCTTCTCGCCTGGTTCTGCCGCTTCGAGGACGGGAGGGCAGCTGCGTAGGAAGCCGCTCGCCGCCGTGCTCGTCCTCCTCTCCGCAGCGTTCGTCCTGGGCGGGAATGCCCTGCTCGCCGCCGGCTGGGGGTCGGCGCTGCGCTCGCTCGCCGACCGCGTGCTGCCCAACCCTGAGCTCGCCGAGTGGGCGCCCGCGCCCGCGCCCGGCAGCCCCGC